>NZ_JBSFWU010000013.1:0-94940 GCF_053594995.1 Streptomyces sp. NPDC002536 | reverse complement strand
GGTAGGTGTCCCACCACAGCGTGGGGTCCGTCTGCCAGGAGGTGTCGCCCGCGGGGATGCCCTTGACGTCGACCACCTGGAACGGGTTGACGTGGAAGTGCATCGGGTGCTGGAAGTCGTCCTGGTTCACCAGGCGCCACTCCTCGACCGTTCCCGCCTCCACCTCCTGGTCGATGCGGTCCATGTCGAAGGGCTGACCGTCGATCAGGAACCGGGCTCCCCCGCCGGGCACGTCCGAGCGTTCGCGGGACAGGATCAGCGTGCGGCGGCGTGCGATCGGCAGGCGGGGCATGCACGGCGGGTCCACCAGGCGCTGCGGGATGCAGCCCGAGGCCCGGGCGCCGCAGACCTCCAGGGTGCCCAGTTCGAGTGCGGGGCGGTCGGTGCGGGCGGGGCCCTGCCGGTAGGGGGCCGCGTAGATGCAGTGCCGGCCAGGCTCGCCGCCGCGGATCAGGAATTCCGCGCGGTTGCCCGGGGCCAGCAGGATCGAGGGGACCTGGCGCGGGCAGGCGAAGGGGATGCCGTCCTGGCCGATCCAGTACAGCGTGTGGCCGTCCACGTGGAGCCACATCTCCCGGTGCGGTGCGGCGTTCAGCACCCGCCAGCGCTGCACTTCTCCCGGGCGGATGTTCACGACCGGCCGCAGTCCGCCGTTGAGCGGGAACAGCATTCTGGCCGGCACGACGGGGTCGGTGGTGAACGGGTCTTCCATGGTGAAGGGGTCGTCGCCGGCGGTCGGCATGATGGACACGGTCGGGTTCTCGCCGTGTTCGTCCACCCGCACGGCGTTGATCACGATGACCCGCTCGCGCATGTCGGCGATCTCCGGCACCCGGTCGACCGCTCCCTCCACCACGAGCGGGCCGCACAGTCCTGACCAGCCCTGATGCGTCGTCGAACCGTGGTGGTGCGGGTGGTACCAGTACAGCCCCGGCGGCTGGTCGGAGGGGATGTCGTACACGTACTGCCGGCTGCCCCCGGGCGGCACGCTGACGTACACGTTGTCCGAGGCGCCGGAGGGAGAGACCTGCAGGCCGTGCACGTGCAGGTTCGTCGTCACTGCGTCGTGTATCAGGGATTGACGCTCGCGTGCGGGCAGGCAGCCGGCCGCATCCTGCTCCGTGCACACCGGCGGTACCCCGGACGGCTCCATCCGGTTGCACAGGAGCACCCGCATCCGGTCCCCGGCCCGTACCCGCCACATCTCGCCCGGCAATCGGCCGTTGTAGACGTCGAGGCCGAGCCGTCTTCCCCCCACCACCGGATGGCCGCCCGCCACCGTGAGGGTGTGGTTCAGGATGCCTGAACGGCTGTAGACCACCGGCAGGTCCGCCAGTTCCTCCCCCGCCGCTCCCGTCCCCAGTGCGCCCGTCGGGTCCGGCACCCCGGCCGGCGACGCCCATGCACCCGGTATCCCCATACCCCCGGCTATCCCCGCGCCGATGCCCACCATCCCTCCCCGCAACACCCCGCGACGCGATACGCCTCCACCACCACCCGCGTTCATCCCACACACTCCCCTAACCCGTCCTCATCCATATAACTGATCACAAGACGGTCACATACCATCACAAACCCGCTCCGCCAACCACCGCAGACCATGACAAATCGACCAGCTTGTCGGCGGCCCTGACAGGCAGTCCGTATCGCCCATCCGTGGGACTTCCGCGGGGGGCGGCGGCGCGCTCGGCGCCGCCGCCCGGGACGGCTACGGCAGCCGGATCGACTGGGCGTGGCGGAAGACGTCGCGCGGGTCCCACGTCGCCTTGGCACGCTGCAGGCGCGGGTAGTTGCCCTTGTAGTAGAGCTCGGCCCACGAGGTCCTCGACGTGTTCCAGGCGGGGTCGCCCAGGTCGGTGTCGGGGTAGTTGACGTAGCAGCCGTCGTTGACATCGCCGGGGACCGGTACGCCGCCCGTGTCTGCGTAGACCTCGCGGTAGAGGTCACGGACCCATGCCAGGTTCCGGGCGTCGTCGGCCGCGTCGGTCCAGAAGGCCATGTACTGGAGCTTGAGGACGGAGTCCCGCTGGGGGACGGCGGTCGTGTCGGGGGCGACGGCGTTGATGCGGCCGCCGTAGGAGTCGACCTGGACGAGGGCGTCGGGGTTGCTGTAGTCCGTACGGGACAGGTGCTTGTACAGCGCCTTGATCTGCGCGTCGGTGAAGCTCTTGCGCATGTACGCGGACTTGTACTTGCCCCGCAGCGTGGGGTTCGCGCCGCTGAGGGAGTCGGTGGCCAGGAACCAGGGCAGCCGGCGCGGGGCGGAGAACTGCGGCATGGCCGCGTGTTCGCCCATGCGCTGGGTCATGGCCCGGCCCTCGGCGCCCACGCCGTCGAGGATCTCGGTCAGGTAGCGGTCCAGCATCGCGCGGGCCCCCGGGACCGTTGCGTCCATCTGCGTGATGAGGCCCACCTGACCGGCGGAACGGTGGGTCAGCTTCAGCAGGCCGAAGAGGGAGTTGTACGGGGAGTCGGGGGCGCTGTTGCGCTCGTGCCAGGCTCCCCAGTTCTTCAGCAACCGGGTGAAGGACTCCTCGTCGAGGTCGTCCCAGTGCAGGGCCGCGGCGTGCAGGAGTACCTCGGACGGCGGACGGGGCAGCAGGTGGGAGGGGTCGGTGCCGCTTGCGTCGGGCGAGCGCAGCCAGTAGCGGGTGATGACGCCGAAGTTGCCGCCGCCTCCGCCCGTGTGGGCCCACCACAGCTCCCGGTTGGGGTCGTTCTTCTCCCGGGTGGCGACGACGGCACGGGCCGTGCCGTCCTTGTCCACGACGACGACCTCGACCCCGTACAGGTGATCGACGGTCAGGCCGTGACGGCGGGAGAGGAGGCCGTATCCGCCGCCGCATATGTGGCCGCCGGCACTGACGGAGTAGCACGAGCCTGCGGGCAGGGCCACGCCCCAGAGCTTGTACAGGGCCTCGTAGACGTTCAGGTTCGACGCACCGGCCTCGACGGCGAAGGCGCTGCGGGTCCGGTCGAAGTAGACCTCGGTCATCGCGGACATGTCGATGACGACCTGGACGTCCTTGTTGAAGACGAAGTCCTCGTAGCAGTGGCCGCCGCTGCGCACCGCGATGCGCTTCCCGGCCCGTACGGCCTCCTGCACGGCCGAGACGACCTGGCCGGTGGTCGTCACCAGGCGGACGTATTCGGGCTTGCCGACCCAGCGCTGGTTGATGCCGCGTATCAGGTCCGCGTACCGGGGGTCGTCCGGCTTCACCGTGACGGCGCCGGGTGTCGCGATGCCCTGCGGCGGGGCGGCCTGCGCGGGCACGGTCGACGTCGCGGTCAGTGCTGCGCCGACGGTCATCGCGGCGCCTCCGGTCAGCAGGCTGCGGCGCCCCATGAACGACGTACGGGCGGTCTCGGACACAACGTCCCCCCAGGAACATTCGAACAACGTACGACCGCATTCGATCATGAAAGCGCGGGTGCCCCCCAATCGACGGCCGGCCCCGCCGACAGCCGGGCCGCGCCACGCCGACCAGCGCCGTTACTCCCACCGCCGACGCCACAGGCCGATGGCGATGACACAGAGGCCGGGAAGGGCCAGCGCGATGTCCACGGTCCACTCCAGTGCGCTCGGGGCCCCGAGCAGGGTGCCGGACACGATCGCCAGGAACGGCAGCGTCAGCAGGAACCACCCGATCACGTACGGGAGCCGGAGCAGCAGGCGCGCTCCCCCGACGGCTCCGACGGCCACGCCCAGGATCCCCCAGGCACCCGCCAGCCTCCAGAAGAGGGACTCCTCCGGGGGAGCGAGGTATGTCTCGGTGTGGCCGTGCAGTGCCATCCGTATCGGCGCCCCGTGCCAGCTGCGGACCTCCGCACGGTCACCGGGGTGCGTGTCGCGGTACATGGGCCACTGCACTTCGTGCCACGTGTCGCGCCCGGCGAGAGCGATCCGCAGCTCGTAGTGCTGCGTGCAGGACCGGACGCCGTTGCTGTCCGTGGTGCAGGACTCGTCGACGTCCTTGCCCACGACACGGGCCGTGGATTCCTCGATGCAGTCGTCGGCCGTGTGGGTGCGGTGGTCGGGCGGGCAGGGGGCCGCGTGCCGGTATGTCACCGAGTTCCGGTACGACTCCTGCACCCATGGCACGCAGAGGACCAGCCCGCCGACGGCGGTGGCCAGGAGCAGCACGCGCAGCGCCGTGGCCGGCCAGGCGTGTCGCCGGACGTGCGGATGCTTCGGCTTCCCCATCGTCGGCCCCCTCCGCCGGCCGGGCGCACCTCGGCCCAGTCGGCCCAGGGTGCCCGTCCGTCACCGCCGCCGATAGACCGAGCGCAGCTCCTGGTTCTTGGCCGGGCCGGTGGTGCGCCACTGCAGGTGCCACTCGTCGGGGGAGACGACCGTGTACGTGCCGTTGTAGAGGTCCTGGCCGCATGGGTGGTGTGCGGTCCAGTGGCCGGTGCGCAGGTCCAGGTGGTGGAAGGGGCGGCCGTCGGCGAACGTCACTGCGGCCGTGCCGTCCGGTTCGGGCAGCATCCTGAGCGTGCGGCCGGCGCGGTTGACCGTGCCGTTCCAGCTCAGCTCGCCGTCCTCGGTGTGCAGTACGTGCGTCTCGCCGGCGGCGGGGCGGAAGGCGGCCGTGCCGTGGAACCACCCGTGGGAGCCGGTGTCCAGGTCGATCAGGGTGCGGTCGAGCGACCAGTGACCGGCCAGGTAGGCGACGGCGTCGGGAACCGGATGGCTGGTCGGTACGGCGGCGGGTGCCGTCCCCGGGACGGTGGCGTTCATGGCTTCATTGTCCCTTCTGCCCGGTGCGGGGGGTCGTGCCAGAATCCGGCGGGTGGTCACAGTCAACGGAGCGCCGGCTCCCTCCGCGTACCTGCAGTCCCTCGCCCTGGCGAACTACGGGCATTTCACCACGATGCGCGTGGAGAACGGAGGAGTCCGGGGCCTGTCCTTGCATCTCGACCGGTTGCGGCGCGACTGCCGTGCCGTATTCGGGACGGATCTGGACCCTGCGCGTGTCGTCGCGTACGTGCGGCAGGCGGTCGGTGAGCACGGGCCGGGGCCGGTCATGGTGCGCGTCACCGTCTTCGATCCGCACCTGGACGTGCTGGATCTCGGTGCACAGGCGGACCCGCACGTCATGGTGACGCTCCGGCCCGCCGGGGTGACGGCCCCGCCGCCGCTGAGGGCGAAGCCGTGCGCCTTCAGCCGTGACGCGGCCGCGGTGAAGCATGTCGGGCTGTTCAGCCAGTTCAGGCTGCGGCGGGAGGCACAACTGGCCGGATTCGACGACGCGTTGTTCGTCGGGCCCGGCGGGTGCGTCTCGGAGGGCGTCACGTGGAACGTGGGGTTCGTGGACGCGGCGGGGAGGGTGGTGTGGCCGGAGGCCGATGTACTGCCCGGGGTCACCCTGCAGCTGCTGCGGGCCGCCGATGCCGGGACGGCCACGGCTCCGGTGGCTGTCAGGGAACTTCCGCGGATGCGGGCGGCGTTCGCCACGAACGCGTCGGTGGGGGTGCGCGCGATCAGCGCGATCGGCGAGGTGACGTTCCCGGAGGAGGACGAGGCCGTCGTGCGGCTGCGTGAGCTGTATGCGCGTGTCCCGCTCGAATCCTTGTGACCCGGCTCCTCCCACGCCGGGCCGGATCGGATGCATGGCCAGATATCGCCCTACATGACAGAGTGGCCGGATTTAAGACCCTGATGTTGCCGGGGAGTTAACACAGGGACATGATCACTGCTCGTATCAGCCTGATCACTCATTCAGGAGCCGAGACGTGATGCGCAGAACCGTTCTCCGCGCCCTCACTGCCGTCGCCGTGACCGCGGTCCTCACCCTGCCCCTCACCCGCACCCCGGCCACGGGTTAGTTCAGCTTCCTCCTCGACGCGGGCATCGCACGGTCGGGCATCCCGGCCAAGTCCGCCTGGCCGACGCCGACTTCATGCGCTCCCGCCCGCGCGTCGGGATCCGCTACGGCGACCCCGACCACCCGGCCCTGACGTAGCGAGCCGTCGCAGCTCGCCGCGAACCCCTCCAATGCGTCGCGCTCTCGCACGCCCTCGCTTCACGACTTCATGAGTTTTCACATAAGGGAGTTGTTGGTTTTCATGTATCAACGTCGGAGATTTCTCGCCTTCGCCACTGTGGGTGCGGTCATATGCACCGCTGGATTCACACCGTCGGTCAGCCGGGCCGCCGACGGCGGCGACGGGGAAAAGAAGGGTTCCTACGCCGCAACGCACGGCCTGACGACGGATGACGTCGAGAACATCAACGCACTGAACGAAAGAGCCCTGGCCCTGGGGCAGCCCGGCAAGCCTCCGGCGGAATTATCTCCGAGCGCCGGCGCGCCCTCCCGGGCCTCCGACGACAGGGAAACCCCTCCCGCCGAGCCGCTCGACAGAATGCCTGACACGTACCGGGCCTACGGAGGCAGGGCCACTACGGTCGTCAACAACTACATACGCAAATGGCAGCAGGTCTACAGCCAGCACGACGGTAAGAAGCAGCAAATGACCGAAGAACAGCGGGAAAAGCTTTCCTACGGCTGCGTCGGCATCACCTGGGCCAATTCGGGCCCCTACCCGACGAACAGATTGGCGTTCGCGTTCTTCGACGAGAACAAGTACAGGAACGACCTGAAGAACACCGGACCCCGGCCCGGCGAGACGCAGGCGGAGTTCGAGGGGCGCATCGCCAAGGACAGTTTCGACGAGGGGAAGGGTTTCGAGCGGGCGCGTGATGTGGCGTCCATGATGAACAAGGCCCTGGAAAATGCGCACGACGAGGGGACCTACATCGGCAATCTCAAGACAGAGCTCACGAACAACAATGACGCTCTGCTCCACGAGGACAGCCGCTCGAACTTCTACTCGGCGCTGAGGAACACACCATCCTTCAAGGAGAGGGACGGGGGCAATTACGACCCGTCCAGGATGAAGGCGGTGATCTACTCGAAGCATTTCTGGAGCGGGCAGGACCGGCAGGGCTCCTCCGACACGAGGAAGTACGGCGACCCGGATGCCTTCCGCCCCGACCGGGGTACGGGGCTGGTCGACATGTCGAAGGACAGAAACATTCCGCGCAGTCCCGCCAACCCTGGCGAAAGCTGGGTCAACTTCGACTACGGCTGGTTCGGGGCTCAGACAGAAGCGGATTCCGACAAGACCATATGGACCCACGCCAACCATTATCACGCGCCCAACAGCGACCTGGGGCCCATGCGCGTATACGAGAGCAAGTTCCGGAACTGGTCCGCCGGGTACGCGGACTTCGACCGCGGAACCTACGCGATCACGTTCATACCCAAGAGCTGGAACACCGCACCCGCCAAGGTGATGCAGGGCTGGCCGTGACAGAACCGGGTAGCCGGCGTGACGTTCACGGGTCCGTGGTGAGCGCCTCCGCCGCTGCCGCCGCGACGGCGTCCGCGGCGGCGGCGAGGGCTGGGGAGCCGAGTTTCCACTGCTGCCAGTACAGCGGGACGTCCACCGGACGGTCCGGGGCGAGGTTGACGAGTGTGCCTGCGCGCAGGTGCGGCCCGGCATGCATCGTGGGGACCAGGCCCCAGCCCATGCCGGCCACCACGGCTTCGACATAGCCCTCGCTCGTCGGCACGTAGTGGCGCAGCGGGCTCGCGTCCTTGCCGTGTGCGATGGTGCGCACGAAGGCGTCCTGGAGGTCGTCGCGGCGGTCGAACATGATGACGGGGGCGTCGGGGAGCGCCCGGTGGAGCGGGGCGTCGGCGAGCCACTGGGCGGCGAAGTCCGGGCCGGCGGCGGCCAGGTAGCGCATGCGGCCGAGCTCGCGCACGGAGCAGCCGGCCACGGGGTCGGGCGAGGAGGTGACCGCAGCCATCACCTGGCCCTCGCGCAGCAGGGCGGTGGTGTGTTCCTGGTCCTCGCGGCGGAGTTCGAAGTAGATCCGCAGGTCGTGCGGGACCCGGGTCAGTGCCGGGAAGAACCAGCTGGCCAGGGAGTCGGAGTTCACCGCGATCGTGAGGCGGGCGGGGGCGCCGGCCTCCGCCATGCCCAGGTCGGCGCGCGCGTCGCTCTCGAGGCGGGCGAGCTGGCGGGCGAAGCGCACGACGATCCGGCCGGACTCGGTCGGCTGCACGGGCTTGGTGCGCATCAGCAGGACGCGTCCGGTGCGCTGTTCCAGCGCCTTGACGCGTTGGCTGACGGCGGACGGCGTGATGTGCAGGGCCGCGGCTGCGGCGTCGAAGGTGCCCTCGTCCACCACGGTGAGCAGGGTGCGGACCAGGTCGTGGGGCAGGCTCGTCATCACGGCCGCTAATGATACCTAAGAAACTTTAGCTGTACTGTCGGTCGACTGATCCTTAGCGTCAAGGGCATGTACAGCGCTTTCACCGCCGGAGCCGCAGGCTTCGGCACCGGACTCTCCTTGATCGTCGCCATCGGTGCGCAGAACGCCTTCGTGCTGCGCCAGGGCATCCGGCGCGACGCGGTCCTGCCCGTGGTGGCCATCTGCGCCGCGTCGGACGCCCTGCTCATCACCCTCGGCGTCGCCGGTCTCGGCTCCCTGGTCACCGCCTGGCCGCCGGCCATGACCGCCGTGCGCTGGCTCGGCGCCGCCTTCCTCCTCGGCTACGGGCTGCGCGCCGCGATCCGCGCTTACCGTTCCCCGGACGCGGCCATGCACACGGAGGGCTCGTCGGTGCGCTCGCGGCGGCGCGCCGTGCTCAGCTGTCTGGCGATGACCTGGCTCAACCCGCACGTCTACCTCGACACCGTGCTGCTGCTCGGTGCGATCGCCGCGGCCAAGGGGCCGCTGCGCTGGGAGTTCGGCATCGGCGCGGCTCTGGCCAGCCTGTGCTGGTTCAGTGCGCTGGGCTTCGGGGCCCGGCTGCTCAGCGGGGTGTTCGCCCGGCCGTCGGCCTGGCGCGTCATCGACGTGCTGATGGCGGCGACCATGCTGTTCGTCGGCGTGATGCTGCTGGCCGGGGCCTGACGGCTCCTCTCACCCGAGGCCGCGGGCCTGCCGGAACCGGGCGGGCCCGTCGGCCGGGTCGACGAGCGGATCCGGGTAGCCGCGGGCGGCGTGCCCGCTCCCCCGCAGGCGCCAGGGTTCGTGGACGGCCGGGCCGTCCCCGAGGCCCGCGAGTTCCGGTACCCAGCGGCGTACGTACGCGCCGTGCGGGTCGTGCCGCCGGGCCTGGGCCAGGGGGTTGAGGACCCGGTTGGGGCGGGTGTCCGTGCCGGTTCCGGCCACCCACTGCCAGTTGAGCTGGTTGTCGGCGATGTCGCCGTCGACGAGCAGGTCCAGGAAGTGCCGGGCGCCGATGCGCCAGTCCACGTACAGCGTCTTGGTGAGGAAGGATGCGGCCAGCAGGCGCGCCCGGTTGTGCATCCAGCCCTCGTGCTGCAGCTGGCGCATGGCCGCGTCGATCACGGGGTATCCGGTGCGGCCGTCGCGCCACGCGGCCACTTCCGCGGCGGCCTGCCGCCCGGTGTGCCAACGGTCGTTGCGGGGGCGGTAGTCGACGGTGGCCGTCTGCGGGCGGGCGGCCAGCACCTGGTGGTGGAAGTCGCGCCAGGCGAGCTGCCGCACGAACGCCTCGGCGCCGGGACCGCCCACGCCGCGGGCCCGGTGCACGACCTCGACCGGGGAGAGCGCGCCGAAGTGCAGCGGGGCCGAGAGCCGGGAGGTGGCGTCGGCGGCGAGGTCGTCGTGGGACTCCGCGTACCGTGCGATCCCGTCGCGCAGCCATGCCGTGAGCCGTCTGCGGGCCGCGGTCTCCCCGCCGGCGGCCAGGCCCGGGGAGACTCCGGGGACGTCGCGGCGGGCGGGGACGTCCTCGGATCCGATGCCGTCGGGGACGCGCACCGTCCGCGGTGCGCCGAGGACGTCGCGCAGGCGGTGCCGGGACCAGTGGCGGAAGTAGGGGGTGAAGACGGCGAAGTGGTCCGAGGCGGCCGGGGTGACGGCGCCGGGCGGGAGGGCGGTTGCCACCGCGTCGTGGACCGTCAGGCCGCGGCCGGCGGACTCCAGGGCCGCCCGCAGCCGTTCCTCGCGCCGCAGGGCGTACCGGGTGGTGCCGGCCGCCATGTGCACCCGGTCGGCGCCCGCTTCGGTGGCGACCCGGCACACCTGGTCGACGACGTCGCCGTACCGCACGATCAGGCGGCCGCCGCGCCGGCGCAGGCCGGTGTCGAGGTCGGCGAGGCAGTCCGCGAGGAAGGCCCTGCGGTTGGGGACGGCGAACCCCGCGGCGTCGATCCCGTCGTCGCGCACGAACAGCGGCACCACCCCGTCGGCGGAGGCGAGCGCGGCACGCAGCGGCGGGTGGTCGTGCAGCCGCAGGTCGGAGGTGAAGAGGACCACCGGAACGTTCATGATCGTCCTCTTCCCGGACCGTCGTCCGGTGTACCGGTCCGTGCCGCCGGAATTCCGTTGACGTGCCGATGGCGCCGTCCTACGTTGATGAAGCCCCTGTTGCCGTCGATCGGAGAAGGACGTTGCTCGTCTGAGGTCCTGAGACACCGCGCTGCCGCGCTGCCGGGCCGTCATGGCCCCGCTCAGCCGCCGCCTGCGTTCCGTGTGCGACCTCGACGCATCGAGCCGTCCTCCCGCCGGTGACGGGGATCCTGAATTTTTCCCCCGCGGTGTCTCCACGTGTTGCCCCGACCGCCCTTCTCACGCAACCACGCGAGGCCCACATGTCTGCAACCCCTGCCTTCATCAGCTGCACGTCGCTCTCCTACGCCTGGCCGGACGGCACCCCCGTCTTCGACGACCTCCAAGCGGCCTTCGGTCCCCACCGGACGGGGCTCATCGGCCTCAACGGGTCGGGAAAGTCCACCCTGTTGAAGCTGATCGCCAAAGAGCTCTCCCCGGCCGACGGCACCGTGCGCGTGGCCGGCGAGACCGGTTATCTCCCGCAGAACGCCACGCTCGACACCTCGCTCCGCGTCGACGAGGTCCTCGGCATCGCCGCGGCGCGCGCCGCGCTGCACGCCATCGAGGCGGGCGACGCGAGCGAGGAGCACTTCGCGGCCGTCGGCGACGACTGGGACGTCGAGGAGCGTGCCATGGCGACGCTCGACGGGCTGGGGCTGGGGCGCATCGGCCTGGACCGCACCGTCGGCGAGGTGTCCGGCGGGGAGTCGGTCCTGCTGCGCCTGGCCGCGCTGCTGCTGCGCCGGCCCGATGTGCTCCTGCTCGACGAGCCCACCAACAACCTCGACCTGTCCGCGCGTCGCCGCCTGTACGCGGCCGTCGAGGCGTGGCCCGGCGTCATGGTCGTGGTCAGTCACGACCGTGAACTCCTCGACCGCGTCGACCGGATCGCGGATCTGCGGGCAGGCGGCATCACCTGGTACGGGGGCAACTTCTCGGCGTACGAGGAGGCGCTCGCCGTGGAACAGGACGCGGCCGAACGGCTGGTGCGCACCGCCGAGTCCGACCTGCGCAAGCAGAAGCGCGAACTGGCCGACGCCCGCGTCAAACTGGCCCGCCGCAAGCGGTACGGCCAGAAGATGTGGGACAGCAAGCGCGAGCCCAAGGTCGTCATGGGTGCGCGCAAGCGGCAGGCCCAGGTCTCTGCGGGCAAGCATCTCGTCCTGCACGAGGACCGGCTCGCCGGGGCGAAGGAGCGGCTCGACGAGGCGGTGGACGCCGTGCGCGACGACGACGTGATCCGCATCGACCTCCCGGCCACGGCGGTGCCGCCGGGCCGTTCCGTGTTCACCCTCCGGGACCTGCAACCGGCCCACGGCGCCCGGGTCGAGGGCGAGTTCGAGCTGCGCGGTCCCGAGCGGATCGCCCTGGTCGGACGGAACGGCGCGGGCAAGACGACGCTGCTGCGCACGATCGCCGGAGAGCTGGAGCCGTTCTCCGGCACGGCCGAGGTCCATGTGCCGCTGCGGTTCCTGCCGCAGCGACTCGACGTGCTCGACGAGGAGTTGAGCATCGCCGAGAACGTCGCACGCTTCGCCCCCGAGGCGACCGGGAACCGGATCCGGGCCCGGCTGGCCCGCTTCCTGTTCAAGGGGGCACGGGCCGACCAGCAGGCGGGGACCCTCTCGGGCGGGGAGCGCTTCCGCGCCGCGCTGGCGGCGTTGATGCTGGCCGAGCCCGCCCCGCAGCTCCTGCTGCTCGACGAGCCGACGAACAACCTCGACATGGCGAGCGTCCGTCAGCTCACCACGGCCCTGGAGTCGTACGAGGGCGCGCTGGTCGTGGCCAGTCACGACCTGCCGTTCCTGGAGTCGCTCGGCGTGACGCGCTGGCTGCTCCTGGACGGTGGACTGCGGGACACCACGGCGGAGGAGGTGCGCGCGGAGATGGGCGGATAGAAGCCGGGGGAACCCCGCTTGGCGCCTTGAACGGTCCGTCAGCCCGGGCCGGTCCTTCAGCCCCCGGCGCTCGTGATCACTGCGAACGGTGCCCCGAACGGGTCGAGCACCATGGCCAGGCGGCCCACGCCCGGGGCGTCCATCGCGGGGATGATGGTGGTGGCGCCCAGCTCCTCGGCCCGGGCCAGGGCGGCGTCGCAGTCCTCGACCTCGAAGTAGGGATGCCACTCGGAGGTCGAGCCCCGCTGCATGTGCTCCTCGGGCAGTTGCATGAGGCCGCCGTGCATCCGCTTCTCTCCGCCGCCCGCGGGGCCCGCGATGGTGTAGACGAGGCCCTCCCCCATGCCCATGTCGCGGGTGTCCCAGCCGAACACCTTGCGGTAGAACTCCGTCGCCGCGGCGGCGTCGGTGCTGTACAGCTCGATCCAGCTGACGGAGCCGGGGGCGTTGACCGCCTCCAGGCCGTCGGTGTCGCCGGGCTGCCACACCGCGAACTCCGCACCTGCGGGATCGGTGAATCCGGCCATGCGGCCTGCCGTGAGGACGTCCATCGGCGGGAAGCGGACCGAGCCGCCGGCCCGCTGCACCGCGTCGGCGGTGTCGTCCGCGTCCTCGGTGCGGAAGTACACCGTCCACGCGGGATGCGCGCCCTCCTCCATCAGCGGGCCGAGGCCGGCCGCGGCCTTGCCGTCCTTCAGGAAGAAGCCGTACCCGCCGGCGTCCGGCCCGGCGGAGCGGAACTCCCACCCGAAGAGTCCTCCGTAGAAGGCGACGGCCGCGTCCGTGTCGGGTGTTCCCAGGTCGAGCCAGGTCGGCCCGCCCGGAACGTGTGTCGAGGTCAGCATCGTATGCTCCTGGTGCAGGTCGTCCCGGCGTCACGGGAGCCGGGAGCGCAACGTGGTCAGGGTGTGTGTATGCCCATCGGGCGGACTGCAAACATCCGGTGGGCGGCACCACGGCGCCCCGTAAGGGGCGCGGGGAACTGCGCGACCAGCCACAACGCGCCCGCAGTCGAGATTCTCAGGGCTTCGCCCTGGACCCCCGGGGTAGTGCGTCGACTGCGGGGCGCGAAGATCCGCCGGACGCGCCCTACGGCGCCCCTCCCCCGAGTGGGACGCCCGTGCGGACGGACTGGGCGACGGATGCCGGGGAGTCCTGGCTGCGCGCCGCGTCAAGCGGCAGCTCGGCGGACGGTGCGGGCCGGGCGGACGGTGGTGTGTATCCGGGGAGGTGCAGGGTGCCCCAGACGTAGGGGTCGGCCTGGGCGCTGCCGTAGGGGGACCAGGCGAGGCGGGACTTGCCTGTCTTGTCCTGGGTGTCGGAGTCGTAGACGAGGATGTTCGCGGTGAGGTGTGCGGGGTCGACGGGCGCCGGCAGGTCGGCGAGCGGGATCTTCGCCTCGACCGTGTAGCCGTGGTACGGGTCGGTCACCGTGGAGGCGACCGCCATGCCGGGTGCGGTGCTGGTCGCCGGGCCCTGGTGGTTGTCGCCGTCGCGCTCGGCGCAGGGGCCGCCGCTGTGGGCGGTGAAGGGGAGGATGCCCGTCTTGAAGGTGGTCGAGGTGTCGTCGGAGCGGCCTGCGGGGTCGAGGTCGATCTCGACGGAGTCGGTGCGCCAGTGGCGTTTGCAGTCGTTGGCGGCGTCGAGTGCGGCGCCCTTCTTGTCGTCGGTGACGTGGACGAGGACGTACAGGTCGTCGCCGTGGCGGGCGAGGCGGGCGTCGGCCGAGCAGTCGTCGGGGGTGCACTCCTTGCCGTCCCAGTGCGTCAGGTGCAGCGTCTCGCCGGGGTATTCGCCCGGGCTCGCCGTGCCGTCGACGACCGGGGCCTCGGCGACTTCGGGGACCGTGGTGGCGGGTGCGGGCAGGTAGGCGGGCTGGGCGTCGTCGGCCAGCCACGGCATGTGCACCTGCTGCGCCCAGTCGCGGAACTCCGCGTACAGCGGGCGGAGTCCGGTCTGGGGGTGCACCGGGGCGGTGACGGGTCTGCCGTCCTCGGCCAGGACGGTGAACCACTCGCAGGGGAGGCGGTCCGCTGGGGTGTCGACGGTGGGCGGGAGGGTGCCGAAGCCCTGGGTGACGTAGGTGCGGGCGGCGTCCCGCTCCACCTGCGCCCATGTCTTTCCGTGGTCGCGGGAGCGTGTTCCGGGCCAGACGCCGATGACCGGCAGCCCGGTGTGCGGGTCCGTGGCCTGCCGCTCGGCGCACTGCTCCCCCGTCGGCCTGTCGAACTTCCAGCTCTGGGCGAGGAGTCGGGAGGGTTTCCAGGGGGCGTGCTTCTCCTTGGTGATCTGTTCGGGGAATGCCGTCGGGTCGCCGGCCAGGCGGAAGGCCTCGACGGCCAGGCGGCCGGCCTCCTGGTGGCCGCCGTGCTGGTTGAAGGGGCGCGGGTCCATGGTCACGACGGTCTTCGGGGTGGTCGCCCGGATCAGCCGGACGAGCCGGGCGAGGGTGTCCGTCGGCTGTTGCGGGGCGCGGTTCCAGGCCTTGGCGGTCAGGGGTGCGGAGAGCGTGTACCAGAAGTCCGGCTTGTCGAGGTAGAAGACGTTGCGGATGCCGACGTGCCCGACGGCTGCGCGTTCCTCGCGTTCGCGGATCCTGCCGAGTGCGGGGCCCTCCTCGGGGCCGACGGCGTTCCCGCCGCCCTCGCCGCGGGTGATGGTGACGACGCCGGTGCTCAGTCCCTGGCGTTCTCTCCACTGGCCGAAGGTGGCCAGGGACTGGAACTCGTCGTCCGGGTGGGCGCCGATGAACAGCACGTCCGTGTGGGCTGCCGCTCTGCTCGCCGGGGACGTGGTGTCGTCTCCGTCCGGTTCCTTGTGCGTGCTGCACGCGCCGGTGACCAGTGCTGCGGCGACGAGTGCGGCGGGGAGGAGGCGTCGGGGTTTGTACGGCGTCATGGGACCTCGTCCTTCCCTCGGGCTCCGGTGGGCGGGAAACCCATGATGCCGCGGTGGCGTGGCGGGGAACATGGGGCATATGAGCGGCAATCAGTCCCCCGAAGGCCTTGAGCGTGTCCTGCGGGCCGCCGGTATCGGTGACGAGCGTCTGCTGCAGGCCGTCCGGACCACGCCCCGGGCGGCGTTCGTGCCCGCCGGTCAGGAGGCGGTCGCGTACCACGACGAGCCCGTTCCGATCGCTCACGGCCTGGTGACCACACAGCCCTCGCTGTCCGCCCTGATGATCGAGGGCCTGTGTCTGGGCGGGGACGAGCACGTTCTCGAGGTCGGCACGGGTCTCGGTTTCCAGACCGCGCTGCTCGCCCGACTGGCGGGCGACGTGGTGAGCATCGAGATATGGCCCGACCTCGCGCGGCAGGCGCGGCGCAACCTCGACCGGCAGGGTGTCCGCAACGTGGACGTGCGCACCGGGGACGGCAGTTACGGGGTGCCGGAGTGCGCTCCGTACGACGCCGTCCTCGTGTCCGCCGCGTTCCCCGAGGTGCCCGCGCCGCTGGTCGGACAACTGCGGGACGGCGGGCGGCTGGTGCAGCCCATCGGGCCGGGCGGACGGGAACGGGTGGTGGCCTTCCGGCGCACCGGCAGCGGGCTGGAATCCGTGCGCGTGCTGGCGGATGCGCGCTTCGTCCGCCTGCGCGGGCGGTACGGCTACTCCGCCTGACCGCGGCGCACCGTCATGCGCCCGTCCCCCGGTCCGTCACAGCGAGGAAGTCCTTGATGTCCTCGACGAGTTGCCCCGCCGTGTCCTCCAGGACGAAGTGCCCGGCGCGGGGATAGAGGTGGAGCGATGCCCGGGGCAGGCGGCGGGTCCATTCCGCGAGGACGAGGTCGTCGTGGAGGGGGTCGCGCATACCCCAGCCGATGAAGACGGGCAGTTGGGTGAAGGTGATGAGGGCCTGGCCGAGGCGGCGGGCGCGGGGCCGGCCGGGGTCGGCCGGGCCGAGGGGGATGTCCTGGGTGAAGCGCACCAGTGCGGACCGGTCGCGGCGGTGCCGGTAGGGGGCGAGGTAGGCGTCGCGGACGGCCTGCGGCAGCGGGCGGCACGGGGCCTGCCGCAGCGTCAGGTGCGCCACGGCGTTGGCGGCGTGCGCGATCCTGCCCAGCGCCGGCCGTCTCAGGGCCTGTGCGGCGCGCGGGAGTTGGTATCCCGGGGGCGGGGGGAACGCGGTGGTGTTGAGGACGACGAGGCGGTCGACGACGCCGGGGTGCAGGTGGGACCACCACAGGCCGACCGGGCCGCCCCAGTCGTGCACGATCAGCGTCCAGCCCCGTGCGGGTGCGCCCCGGTCGGTGGTGAGGTGGTCGACGAGGCGGCCGAGGTCCTGGGCGCGGGTGTCGGCGAGGAGTTCGCCGTCCGGGTCGCGTGCGCGGTCGGAGAGTCCCATGCCCCTGAGGTCGGGGGCGATGCAGCGGTAGCGGTTGCGCAGTGCGAGGACGAGGTGGCGCCACATGTAGCTCCAGGTGGGGCTGCCGTGCACCATGAGGACCGGGGTGCCCCGGCCCTCGTCCAGGTAGTGCTGGTGCCAGGCGCCGTGGTCGAACCAGCGTCCCTGGAAGGGGTAGTCGGGGAGGCGGCGTGCCTGTGCGGCGGTGAGGGGCGGCCGGGGGCTCATCGTGTCCGCCGCAGGCGTTCGAGCCCTTCCGGGGTGCTGACGAGGGGGGTGTAGCCGAGGTGGGTGCGGGCGGCGGTGATGTCGAACCAGTTCGCGTGGATCGCTCCTGCCACCAGGCACCGGTCGAGCGGGGGCCTTCCGGGCAGGCGGAGCAGCCGCCAGCCGTCCTCGCAGAGCCCGCCGGTCGCGCGGGCGAGCGGGACGGGCACGGGCTGCAGGCGCGGGTTGCGGCCCAGGGCGCGGAAGAAGAGGGTCAGGGTGCGGGCGAAGGTGCACGGCCTGCCCTGGGTGATGAAGTACGGGCGGCCTGCCGCGGGGGTGCCGGGGCGGACGCGGTCGAGGGCCAGGAGGTGGGCGTGGGCGGCGTTGTCCACGTGGACGGTGTCGATGCGCTTGTGTCCGCCGCCGACGAGCGGGAAGACGCCGAGGCGGGCGGCGCGCAGCAGCCGGGGCGCGAAGTGCGGGTCGCCGGGGCCCCAGATGCAGTGCGGGCGCAGGGCGACGGTGGCCAGGCCGGGGCCGTCGGCGGCCAGGACGAGGCGTTCGGCGGCGGCCTTGGTGGCCGGGTAGGGGCCGAGGGGCCGGCGCGGGTAGGGCAGGGTCTCGTCGCCGCCGTCGATGTCGGTGTTGTCGAAGACGACGCTGGGGCTGGAGGTGTGGACGAGGGTGCCGACGCCGTGCCGTCGGCAGGCGTCCAGGACGTGCCGGGTTCCGGTGACGTTGACGTCGTGGCAGGGCCGGGGGTCCGCGGCCGCGCCGACGCGGGCGGCGGTGTGCACGACCGCGTCGCAGCCGGCGGTGGCGCGGCGGACGGCGTCGGCGTCGCGGATGTCGCCGAGGCGCTGGTCGACGCCGAGTGCGGCGAGGGGCTCGCCGAAGCGGCGCTGCAGCGACCTGACCTCGTGTCCGGCCACGGCCAGTTGCCGGCACACGGCGCTGCCGAGGAAGCCGCTGCCGCCGGTGACGAGGATCTTCACCGTTGCTCTCCCGTGGTGTCGAGGAAGTGCCGGATGGCCGGGACGAGTTCGGCGCGCGCGTCCTCCAGGACGTAGTGGCCGGCGTCGGGGTAGCGCAGCACGCGCGCGTGGGGGAAGCGTTGTTGCCAGGCGTCGGCCAGCGGCGGCCGCAGGACCGGGTCGCGCATGCCCCAGCCGACGAGCATCGGTGTGCGGTCCAGGGCGGGCAGCATGCGTTCGACGACGGCCAGCAGCGCCCAGCCGGGGTCGCGGGGGGTGAGCGGGACGTCCCGGATGAAGCGGGCCAGGGCGGCGCGCCGGCGCCGTCGGCGGTAGGGCTCGGTGAAGGCGCGGCGGACCGGCGGGGGCATCGGGGTGGTCACGCCGAGCCGGGCGGCTCCGTGGGCCCAGCCGGGTGTCCAGTGCGCGGCGGGGGAGCTGACGGCGCGCAGGTGCAGCAGGCGGAACCACCAGGGGGGCAGGGCGTGTTCGGGGAAGCGGAAGACGGCGGTGTTCAGGGCGACGACCCGGTCCACCTTGTCGGCGTTCAGGCAGGCCCAGGTCAGGGCGACGGGTCCGCCCCAGTCGTGGGCGACCACGGTCCATCCGCGCCGCGGTGCTCCGTGCTCGTCGGTCAGGTGGCGGACGAGGTCGTCGAGTGCGGCGATCTGGTGTCCGGCCAGGAGGGCGGGCAGGGGCGGGGCGAGGCGTTCGGACAGGCCCATGCCGAGCAGGTCCGGGGCGATGCACCGGTAGGCGTCGCGCAGTCCGGCTATCAGGTGGCGCCAGGCGTAGCTCCAGGACGGGTTGCCGTGCACCATCAGCACCGGGGGGCCGGTGCCCTCGTCCACGTAGTGCTGCCGGCTGCCGTCGGTGTGCGCGAACCACTGTGAGGTGAAGGGGTAGTCGGGCCGGCGGGGGCGGTCGGCTGCTGCGCACACGGGGCGGCCTTTCGCGGTGCGAATGGCGTCAACTTCACTGCTTTGACGTCGAGTTCATTCCCGTTACGGGCTCGTCCTGCGCCGGGGTGCTCCGGAATCACTCATGTAGGTGATGCCGCCGCGACGGTGTCGTCCTCATCCTGATAAGGGCTGAATGGACCGACAGCACCGGCCCGTACCGCACGGAGGTGTCCGCCGTGGCCCCGCTGGCCCGTACCGTCCTGGGTGCCCTGCAGGAGGCGCCCGGGGGCGTGTGCCTGCGTTACCCGCAGGGCCGGCGGAGGTTCGCGGCGCTCGGCAACGCCGAGGCCGCCGCGCTGAGCCTCGCGACCGCCGCGGCCCTGGCCCGGGCCGGGATCCGGCCCGGGTACCGGGTGGCCGTGCTGACCCGGGACCCGGTGGAGCTGGGGGTCTGCGTGCTGACCCTGGTCGGCATGGGAGCCGTCCCCGTCCTCGTCGACGGTTCCCTCCCGCTGCGGGTGATGGGGCGCTGTCTGACGGCCGCCGCACCGGACGTCCTGCTGGCCGAGCCGCTCGCCCACCTCGCCGGGCGCCTGCTGGGCTGGGGCGGGGATGCCGTGAGCCACCGCGTGGTGGCGGGTCCCCGGCTGTGGCCCGGCCGGACGCTTCGGCGGCTGCGGCGCGCCGTTCCTCCGTGGCGGACGTTGGCCGACCCGCCGGACGACGCCCCGGCGATGGTCGTGTTCACCTCCGGTGCGACGGGGCCGCCCAAGGGTGTCGTCCACCGGCACGGCACGCTGCAGGCGCAGCTCCGGGCGCTGCCGGAGGGTGTGGAGTTGGCGGGTCGGACGGTCGTGGCCGCCTTCGTGCCGGCCGCGGTGCTCGGGCCGCTGCTCGGCGCCACCACGGTGGTCCCGCGCGTGGATCTGACCCGTCCCACGCGCCTGCGCGCCCGGGACCTGGCGCACGCCGTGAACAGTACGGAGGCCGGTGTGCTCATGGGCTCGCCCGCGCTCCTGGACCGGCTGGCCCGCTACTGCATCCGTACGCTCACTCCCCTGCCGACCCTGCGTCATGTCGCCTCTTTCGGCGCGTCGTTGCCGTACGCGGTCCTGGACCGGCTGCGGGTGTGCCTGCCCGCCGACGCGACGGTCCTGAGCGTGTACGGCGCCACCGAGGCCCTGCCGGTCAGCATGATCGGCCACCGGGAGCTGCTCCCGCTGCGCGCGGCCACGGCCCGGGGGCAGGGGGTGTGCCTGGGCCGTCCCGTGCCGGGGGTCACCGTCCGCGTCCTGCCGCCGGACGCGCTGTACAGCGGCGCGGATGCCCCCTGCGGCACCGTGGGTGAACTCGCCGTCTCCGGGCCGAACGTCAGCCCCGCCTATCTGGATCCGGCGGCCACCCTGGCGGCGAAGCAGTACGAGGAGGGCGGCGTGGTCGTGCACCGCATGGGCGATGCGGGGCGGCTGGACGAGCAGGGCCGCATCTGGTTCTACGGCCGCCTCGCGCACCAACTGCGCACGATCGGGGGACCGTTGTTCACCGAGCAGGTGGAACCGGCTCTCGACGCGGTGCCGGGTGTGCGCCGCACGGCGCTGGTGGGCGTCGGACCGGCCGCCGCGCAGCAGCCGGTGGTGATCGTCGAGCCGGAGCGCGGGACGTTGCGCGCGGACCGCGCGGAGGTGTGCCGCGGCGTCCGGGAGGTGCTGGACGGGCTGGAGCTGCCGGTGACGGGTGCGGAGCCCGTCCTGTTCCACCGGTCGCTGCCGGTGGACCACCGGCACGCGGCGAAGATCGACCGTGCGCGGCTGGCGGGTTGGGCCGCTTCGAGGGTCGACGGGTCCGCCTCACGGAGCCGGGGGCGGAGTGCCCTGTGAGGGGTGCAGGCCCAGGCGGTCGTGGATCAGGCGGGCGAAGTGGGTCAGGGTGCGTCCGCCGCCCATGAGTTCGCCGGGCGGGATGTGGATGCCGAAGTATTCGCGGGCCTGGAGGATGAACTCGGCGCCCATGAGGGAGTCGACGCCGAAGTCCTCCAGGTTGCGGTCGGGGTCCAGCTCCGACGGGTCGATGTGCAGGACGCCGGCGAGGTGGCGGGCCAGGGCCTCGGTGATGGCGCGGACCGCGTCCTCGGTGCTCATCGCGGCCAGGGAGCGCAGCAGTTCCTCGCGGGTCTCGTCCGCGTCCGCGGCGCCGGCGGGGACGAGCGCACCGTACCGGGGTGTGGCCAGGGAAGGCAGCAGTCGGCGCGCGCGGCCCCAGCGGTAGCGGCCGATGCCGGCGACGTCGGTGCCGGTGGCGAGGAGGTGGTCGGCAGCTCCGAACGCGTCGGTGGAGGTGACGGGTTCGAAGCCGAGGCCGGTCATGGTGGCCGCCAGGTTGCTGCGGGCGACGTATCCGGTGTCGGCGACCGGTCCCCAGGCGAGGGCGGTGGCGGGGCGTCCGGCGCGGCGGCGGGCTCGCGCGAGGGCCTCCAGGTAGGCGTTGGCGGCGACGTAGGGGGCCTGTGCGAGGTTGCCGGTGGCCGCGGTGACCGAGGAGTACAGCAGGAAGAGGTCCGGCTCCCGGTCGGCGGTGAGGCGGTCGAGGACGTCCGCCCCGGCGGCCTTGGGGGCGAACACGGCGGCGAAGCGCTCGTCGGTGAGGTCGGCCAGCGGGGCGTCGTCCAACTGCATGGCGCAGTGCACCACGCCGCGCAGCGGGTGGCCTGTGGCGTCCACGGCGGCGATCACTGCGCGCATGGCCGCCTCGTCGGTGACATCGGCGGCGTACGCGGTGGCCGCCGCCCCTCGCGCGGCGAGGCGTTCGACGACGGCCGGGGCCTCGGGGGTGTCGGCCCCGCGGCGGCTGGTCAGGGCGAGGTGGCGGGCGCCGCGGTCCGCGAGCCACTCGGCGGTGGCGGCGCCGAAGCCGCCGAGTCCGCCGGTGATCAGGTAGGTGCCGTCCGGGTCCAACGCAGGGATGGTGAGGACGGGTTCGACGGGGACCGGTTCGTCCAGTGGGTCGAGGGCGACGACGACCTTGCCGACGTGGCGGGAGTGCTGGAGCAGCCGGAAGGCCTCGTCGACGCGGGCCGCGGGGTGGACGGTGTGCGGGAGGGGGCGGTACCGGCCGTCGGCTGCCCGCATCGCCGTGTCGACCACCAGGCGGGGGCCGCGTACGGGGTCGAAGACGATGCTGTCGAGGTTGAAGCCGATGAAGGTGAGACTGCGGTGGAACGGGCGCAGCAGGAGCGGGTTGTTGAGGAAGATGTCGCGTTTGCCGAGTTCGATGAAGCGGCCGTTGGGGCGCAGCAGGTCGAGGCTTTGCGCGATGGCCTCGCCGCTGAGGGAGTTGACGACGATGTCGACGCCCTTGCCGTCGGTGAGTTCGCGCACGCGCGGGGCGAAGTCCAGGGTGCGGGAGTCCAGGACATGCTCGACGCCGAGGGTACGGAGCAGGTCGCGCTTGGTCCTGGTGCCTGCCGTGGCGATCACGCGGAGGCCCAGGGTGCGGGCGCACTGGAGAGCGGCCAGTCCGACGGCCCCGGCGCCGCCGTGCACCAGCAGCGTCTCGCCGGGGAGCGGCCTGGCCTCGTCGACGAGGGTGTGATGGACGGTGAGGAAGGCCACCGGGAAGGTGGCCGCCTCGGCGAAGCTCATGCCGTCAGGAATGATGCCGACGGCGGAGGGGTCCACGAGGCAGTGCGAGGCCAGCGCCGCGGCCATCAGCCCGCTGACCCGGTCGCCGACCGCGTACGCGGTGACGCCGGGGCCGACGGCGCTGACAATGCCCGCTGCGTCGGTGCCCAGCCCGCGGCCGAGCGGGGATCCCTCGACGGCCTCGGGCGGCAGCAGTCCGTTGGCGCGCATGGGGTCGCGGTAGTTGAGCGCGACGGCCTTCACCTCCACCACGATCTCTCCGGGTCCCGGCCGGAACGGTTCCGTCTGCCGCCACACGAGCCGGCGGTTGAAGCCCGGATCCCGTACGTCCAGGGCGAAAGGTGTGCTCGCGGGCAGGAGTTCGGGCTGGTCGGCCGGGCGCTGGGTCTCGCGGGGGACGAACCGGCCGCGCCGGGTGAGGACGATCTCGTCCTCGTCGGTGGGCGCGAGCAGTTCACGGGCCAGGCGCCGTGCATCGGCGGCCGGGTCGTCGCCGCGGTCCAGGGAGATCCGGCGCAGGTGCAGGTCGGGCTGTTCGTTGGCCAGGGTGCGGGCCGTTCCCCAGGCGGCCGCGTCGAGGGGGTGGGCAGGGCGTTCGGGGGCGGGGAACAGGCCGGTGGGCCGGGTGACCAGCCATACCTGCGGGCGGGTTGCCTCCGTCCGTTCGGTGCAGGCGGCGGCCAGGGCCCGCAGGAGGGCTGCGCGGTGCGTCGTCCGGGAGACGGCGTCTCCGGGACCGTCGACAGGCGCGCTCAACAGCAGGGCGACGCCGCCGGGTTCGGCGGGCAGTGCGGTGGCCCAGGCGGAGGTGTCGTCGGGGGCGGTGATGAGGTGTGCGGTGCCCAGGAGGCCGGCGAGTGTCTGCGCGGTCGGTGTCTCGTCGGCCGTCTCGACGGCGACGGTCCAGGCGGTGCCCGGCTCGGGCGCGGGCGGGTCGGGTTCGGTGGCGGGGAGGCGGTCGGCGGCTGTCAGGAGGACGGAGCGGTCGTCGGTGCCCGCCTGTACGGTGCCGGTGAAGCCGCACTGTTCCAGGAGCGGCATCCACCGGTCCCGGGGCAGCAGCGCGGTGTCGGGGCGCAGGGTGCGGTCGTGGCGCTGCCAGAAGTCCTCGGTGCCGCCGAGGAGGAGGGCCTGGTGCTGCGCGTCGTGCGACTCGACGGCGAGCAGGTGGCCGCCGGGGGCGAGCAGGGTGCGCACGCGGCCGAGCGTCCCGGCCAGGTCGGTGGCGGTGTGCAGGGCGTCGTCGGCGACGACCAGGTCGAATCCGCCGTCGCAGAAGCCCTGGGCCGTGGGGTCGGTGTCCGGGTCGAAGGTGCGGTGGTCGACGAAGTCGTGGGCGGCGAAGCGGTGTCCGGCGGCGGTGAGGGCGGCCTCGGACCGGTCGGTGCAGGTGTAGCGGGTGCGGTCCGCCGGCAGCAGGGGCAGCAGGGCCTCGGTGAGGGCGTGGGGTGCGGCGCCGAGTTCCAGGACGCGCAGGGGGCGGTCGTCGGGCCAGTGGCGGACGATCTCGCCGAGCCAGTTCTGGGCGACGCGGTGGGTGAAGCGGTGGGCGGGCGCGGCGGCGTACATCTGCTCGTAGGCCGTGGCACCGGTCTCCAGGGCCTCCTGTGTGCCCGGGGCGTCGCGCAGCATGGCGGGCAGGTGCCGCAGGTGTGCGTTGAGGTGGAGGGTCTCGGCGACGAAGGCCGGGTGGTCCTCGATCAGGGCCTTGAGGAAAGGTTCGGGACGGGGTGCGGTACCGGTCAGCTGCCAGCGGTCGTCGGCGGCGGGCCGGGCCAGTCCGTGCCGGGCGACGAGCGGGAGCATCAGCCGCACAAGTCGCCGGTGGCGCGGCTGCAGCCCGCCGTGGCGGAGGTCGGGCAGGGCGAACGCGGCGGAGGCGTCGTCGAGCAGCCCGGCCAGGGCTGCGGCCCAGCAGTGGGCCGCGGTTTCGTCGACGGCGGCACGGAAGCGGTCGTGGCCGGTCTCCTGCAGGGCGTCGTGCAGCCGGTCGATCCGGTCGTGGACGGCGTTCGCCAGGTCGGCGGCGGGTGGCAGCGGGGAGGGAGCGGCCGGTACCGCGGGGTGCGGAGCGGCGCGCAGGACGGTGCGCTGGACGGTCAGCGGGGTCCGGTCGGTGTTGTACGCGCGCCGGGTGCGGAACCCCGCGATCTCCGCGGTGACGGTGCCGTCGGCGTCGGCGTAGGTGACGTCCCAGCAGAACTCGGTCTCGGTGTGGCTGCGTTGGTGGAGGTGGACGACGCCGTGCGCAGAGGGTGTGCGCCACACCTTCACCGCGTCGAAGGTCGACGGCAGGTAGGCGCGGCCGGCCCGCATGTGCTCCTCCACCAGGGCGACCGTGGCCTGGAAGGGGCCGTCGAGCAGGACCGGGTGGACGGTGTAGGCCTCGGCCGGGTGCTCGTTGCGGTAGTCGGCCAGCAATTCGGTGTCGCCGACCCGTAGTTCGTGCAGCAGCTGGAAGGCGGGGCCGACGTTGAGGCCGACGCTGTGGCAGGTCGCGTAGAAGTCCGGCCCGCTGACGGTGCGGGAGCACCGGGCGCGGATCGCCTCGGGGTCGATGGGGGCGGGCGCCGTGCCGAGCAGGGTACGGACCTGGGCGCGGACGACGGGGTGGCAGGCGGTGCCGCGGCCCTCGCTGGTGCTGACGGTCAGCGCACCGTCCTCCGGGGTGACGGCGGTCTGCAGCCGGGCGGTTCCGGGGTCGGGCCAGGCGATCGGGAGCGGGTTGGCGATGCCCAGGTGCCGTACCTCCACGGGCCGGTCCAAGGCGCGGCGGCCGGCCGACAGCGCCATCTCGACGTACGCGGCAGCCGGCATGAGCACGGATCCGGCGATCCTGTGGTCGCCCATCCAGGGCACCAGTTGGGGCTCGATGGCGCCTTCCCACACCGGGTGCGGCGCCGGGAGGCGTTCGCCGAGGAGCGGGTGGTCGAGGGCTCCGGTGCCACTGGTGCGCACGACCACGTCGTGCGGGGTGCCGAGCCAGTGGCGTTCGCGCTGCCAGGGGTAGGCGGGGAGGTCGGTCACCCGGCCCGGGCGGGGGAAGTGCGTCTGCCGGTCGACGGCCGCGCCCGCGGCGAGCAGGGCTGCGACGGCGGTGGTGGTCTCGCGGGGGCCGTCGCCGTCGCGGTGCAGGGTGGGGATGTACGTGGCGTCGGTGCGCTGCAGATAGGGGCGCAGCACGGGGTGCGGGCCGATCTCGACGACGATGTCGGCGTGGCCGTCGAGGATGCGGGTGACGGCTTCGTGGAAGCGGACCGGTTCGCGGACGTTGCGCCACCAGTAGTCGGCGGTCAGGGCCTCGCCGGGCAGTGCCGTGCCGGTGACGGTGGAGAGGAAGGGGATGCGGGCGGCGGTGGGTTCCAGTCCGGCCAGTGCGGTCCGCAGCGGGCCGGAGACGGGGTCCATGGCGGGGCTGTGGAAGGCGTAGTCGAGGTCGAGTTCGCGGAAGAAGACGTCCCGGGCCGTCAGTTCCGCGCCGAGGGCGGCCAACGCTTCCGGATCGCCGGCGACGGTGACGGCGCGGTCGCTGTTGATTCCGGCGATCTCCAACGCATCGGCGTACGGGACGAGTTCCTCCCGTGCCGCGTGCTCGGACAGGCCGACGGCGGCCATCCGTCCGGTGCCTGCGGTGGTGCCCTGGGTGCGGCTGCGTTCGGCGATCACGCGGGCGGCCTGCTGCAGGGTGAGGGCCCCGGCGGCGTGGGCCGCGGCCACTTCGCCGACGCTGTGCCCGGCGACGGCCGCCGGACGCAGCCCGTGGGCGGCCAGCACGGCCACCAGGCCCATCTGCACGGCGAACAGGACGGGTTGGGCGATCTCGGTGCGCTGCCAGCGGGCTGCTTCCGGTTCGGCCAGTTCCTGCGTCACCGACCAGCCCAGGTGCGGGGCGAGCGCGGCATCGGCCTGTTGGACGGCTGCACGGAAGACCGGGTCGGCGGCCAGGAGGTCGGCGGCCATGCCGGGCCATTGGGAGGCGTTGCCGGAGAAGACGTAGGCGACCGTGTCCCGTCGGGCCTTGCGGGCCGTGGCTCCGTGGGCGGGTGTGTCCGTGAAGAGCCGGTCGAGCCGGTCGGCGGCCTCGTGGGGGCTGTCGGCCAGGACGGCGGCGCGGTGCGGGTGGGCGCTGCGGCGCAGGGTGGTGGTGTGGGCGAGGTCGTAGAAGTCCTCGGGTGCCGTCTCCCGCAGCTGTGCTGCGACGCGTGCGGCCAGTTCGCGCAGTGCCTTGGCCGAACGGGCAGAGATCACCACGGGAAGCGTTCCGGCTGGTTCGTCGCCCCGCTGCGCAGGGGCCGGTGGTGCGGTGAGGACGGCGTGGGCGTTGGCCCCGCCGAAGCCGAAGGAGTTGACGCCCACGGCCGACCGGTCCGAGAGCGGGAGTTCGACGGGTTCGACGGTGGGGGCGAGGCCGAGGGCAGTGAAGTCGATGTTCGGATTGAGGGGTTGGGCGTGCAGCGTGGCGGGGGCCGTGCCGTGCCGCAGGACCAGCACGGCCTTGAAGAGGCTGGGCATTCCGGAGGCCGGTTCCAGGTGGCCCAGGTTGGACTTGACGGAGCCGATGGGCAGCGGCCCCACGGTGCGGCGTTGTCCCAGGGCCCGTCCGATCGCCTGGGACTCGGCCGGGTCGCCCGCGAGGGTTCCGGTGCCGTGGGCCTCGAAGTACACCAGTTCGTCCGGGTCCACCCCGGCCCGCTCGTACACGGTGCGCAGGAGTGCTTCCTGCGCCCGGGTGCTGGGCAGGGCCAGGCCCTGGGTGCGGCCGTCGCAGTTGGTGCCGGTGCCGGCGATCACCGCGTGGATCCGGTCGCCGTCGGCCAGGGCGTCGGCGAGCCGTTTGAGGACGGCCACTCCCCCGCCCTCGGCCCGGACGAATCCGTCGGCGTCCGCGGAGAAGGCGGCACAGCGGCCGCTCGGCGAGAGCATGCCCGCGTGCGAGAAGCCGGCGAAGGAGTAAGGATTGCCCAGCACGTTGACGCCGCCCGCGAGGGCGGTGCGGCTGGTGCCGTCCAGCAGGGTGCGGCACGCGCGGTCCAGGGCCACCAGCGCGGAGGAGCAGGCGGTGTCGATCGCCATGCTCGGGCCGTGCAGGTCGAAGCAGTACGACACACGGTTCGCGGCGATGGACAGCGTGGAACCGCTCATCGTGTAGGGATTGGCGTACTGCTCGATCGTCCCCTGGATCGTCCCGTAGCTCGGGTCGGAGACCCCGATGCAGACGCAGGTGTCCGTTCCGGCCAGCGATTCGACGGGGATCCCGGCGTCGTCCAGCGCCTCGGCGGCCATTTCCAGCACCAGCCGCTGCTGCGGGTCCATGGCCTCGGCCTCTTTCGGGGCGATGCCGAAGTAGGCGGCGTCGAAGCCGGCCACGTCGTCGAGGAAGCCGCCGGCCGCCGTGTAGCTCCGGCAGGCGCGCAGGCCTCCGGGGTCCACGAAACGGTTCTTGTCGAACCGGTCCGGCGGGATCTCACCGACCGCATCCCGGCCCTCGCACAAGGCTTCCCACAGCCCCCGCAGGTCCGAGATCCCGCCGGGCAGCCGGCAGCCGACGCCGACGACGGCCACCGCGCGGTCGTTGCACTCCATCGTCGGCCCCCGTCCGGTTCCCCAACGCGGCCTGCCCCAGCGCAGGTTGTCATCCCTACCCGGGTGCGGGCCGGTCAGCGTGGACGGAACGGGCCGGTTGTGAGGCGATCTCCCCCGAAAATGCGGAAAACGTGGACACTTGGTGATTGTGCTCCGGTGGCGTGGTCCTGCCCGTGCCGCCGCCGTACGGTGACGGGGTGCCGCCTTCCTGCCGCGCCCGGCTGCTGTCGAACGCCGTGCACCTGCCGCCGCAGTACCGGACCATGGAACAGATCCGATCGCGCATGATCGCGGCGGGGAGTCCCTTCGTTCCGCCGCCCGGCGCGCTGGAGAACCTCACCGGTGTCCGGGGCGTGCATGTCAGATCCGACGGCGTACAGGCGTCCGACCTCGCGGTGGCGGCCGCCGTCGAGGCGCTGGACATGGCGGGGGCGAGCGTCGACGAGGTGGATCTGCTGCTGTTCGCCTCCACGTCGCAGGACCTCGTCGAGCCGGCCACCGGCCACATCGTGGCGGCCAAACTCGGCGCCTCCTGCCCGGTGTTCGACGTGAAGAACGCCTGCAACAGCGTACTCAACGCCGTGGAGACGGCCGCAGCCTTCATCGAGACCGGCCGGCACCGCACCGTGCTGGTCGCCTGCGGGGAGACGACCACGCTCACCACCCGCTGGCACGCGCCCGACCAGGAGACGTTCATGCGTCATCTGCCGGGCTACACCGTCTCCGACGCGGGCGCCGCCCTGCTCCTGACCGCCGGGCCGGCGGGTCCGGACGATCCCGGAGTCCTGCACACGATGTTCGCCGCCGACTCCTCCGCCTGGGAGGCGTGCACGGTGAAGTCCGGCGGCTCGATGTATCCGCGTTCCGTGGACGACGACCACTACTGCCTGCGGCTCAACGAGAACCAGTTGTCGCAGACGGGACACGAGATGGCCCGTCTGGCGCTGGCGCACGCGTCGGAAGAGATGGCCATGGTGCGCGAGAGCACATTCGTTGCCGTCCACCAGATCTCCATGCCGCAGTTCCACGAGGCCTGCGCCATGATCGGCCTGCCGAAGAGCCGGTTCCTGGCCACGGTGGACCGCTACGGCAACGCCGCGTCCGCGTCCCTCCCGCTGCAACTGGCCCTGGCGCAGCGGTCCGACCGTGTCATGCCCGGCGACGTGGTCGCCCTCGTCGGTCTGGCCAGCGGGTTCAGTATGGGGCTCGTCCTGATCCGGTTGTGACCGGGCGCCGGCTGCGGGCCGGTGGGGGCTTGTCGCGCAGTTCCCCGCGCCCCTTACGGGGCGCCCTCGAAGGCCGCGAAGGCCCCCTCCTGTCGCCATTCCACCTGCGCCTTGGGGCTCGCGGCCAGCAGGCGCGTGCACGCGGCGGAGGGGTGCCGGTCCCCGTTCCCCGGACGGTCGTGTGCGCACTCCGGAACGACCGTGAAGCCGTCGCGGCTGGTCCACAGGCTCCGGCCGGGCAGGAACGCGTATTCCAGGGAGGTGCGGGCCAGATCCTTGAGGGTGCGGTAGTCCAGGCCGTAGGTCGTCGTCGCCCTCTGGTACTCGGTGGTGATGTCGCTCCGCGAGACGCCCTCGTCGTCGGTGGCGAGCGCGACGGGCACGTGGTGGGCGCGGTAGAAGGCGAAGGGGTGCCTGCTGCCGGAGACGTCGAGGATCTGGTCGTTGCTGGTCAGCGGCACCTCCACCAGGACATGCCGGTCGGCCAGCGTCCGTTGCAGGTCCTCCGGGTCGTCCTCCAAGCGCGCGTCGACGCCGTGGCCGATGCGCTCGGCGTGGCCGGTGAGCACCGCCTGGCGGATGTGGAAGCACAGGTCCTCGGGCCGTACGAGGCCCGGCGCGAGTTCACCGGCGTGCAGGGTGATGTGCGTTGCGGGGTACCGCGCGTGCAGGTATTCCAGCATGCGCATGTGCAGGTCGTAGTCCCGCAGTGCGACGGGACCGTCCTCGGGCGCCACGAGGTTGACGGACACGAAACGCTCGTCCTGCCGGGTCAGTTCGAAGCCGAGCAGCAGCGCGGCGAAGACCTGGGCGGGAGGGGCCGAACGCTCGACTTGGGTGATGAAACGGACCGGCAGCGCGCAACCGGCGTGCGGCGCGGCGGTGTTGCAGCGCGATGCGGTCCGGAACTCGGCCATCGCCCGGTCCGTCTGCTTCCTGGTGCGCTCCACCAGCCGGCGCAGGCCGTCGCCGGTCGTCATCCTCTTCAGCAGACGGGCCGGGGAGTCGTCGTCGGGGCCGGCCGTGCGGACCAGCGCGCCCAGTTCGTCCTCGTCGGGGGAGACCATGGTCTCCAGGTAGAACTGGTGCTGCTCGGCGGCCTTGTCCGCCACCTCGCTCAGCATCCGGCCGGTGTGGCCGACCGTGGTCTCCTCGAACTTCCCGAACGTGGCGAAGAAGTGGTCGTGCCCGGTTTCCCGGCCGGGCACGAAGTCCTGCATGGACCAGGCCCGGACGATACGGCGGCGGAACTCCTGGTCGTGGCCGGCGTCGGAGGCCGGACGACTGCCGGGGGCGCACGGGGGCCGGACGGCGCGCAGCGAGTCCTCCTCGATGCAGAGGCCGTCGTGCGCGGCGAAGCCCATCAGCAGTTCAGTGGACGCGGCGCCGCTGAGGTGGTTGTGCAGGTCCGCGCCCTTCGGCATCTCCTGAAGGAAGGCCCGGAGCGCGCTCTCATCGCCGCGGATGCGCTCGAGTCGGGCGGCCGTGGCCGCGGTCGGATCCGTCGCGGCCACGGCCGGATGCGGCGTGCCGCCGACCAGCAGGGCACTGCTGCACATCACGGCTGCCATCGCCGTACGCAGCCACTTCCGACGACTGCCGAGAGGCGAACGGCCTGTTCGGGCCCGGTGGTTGGCGAGGGTCACCCGTTCTCCTGACGGCAGTTGCTGAGTGGTGATGCGGACGTCACTGCGCGAGTCGCGATGACGGTGCGATCGCGGGCGTATCAGCCGAGGCGGCCGGTGAGTTCGTCGTACAGGCGGGCGCAGGCCGACGTCTCGTCGGCGTAGCGGGCGACGACCTGTTCCTTGCCGCGCTCCGTCAGGGCGACGGTCCATCGGCCTGCGGTCTGCCGCAGCACGTAGTACTCCGTGGCGGGCAGTCGGGGCTCGTGGACTCCGTCGATGCGGTAGGACGCGTCGGGCACCCCGGCCCGCCTCAGCCCGGCGCGCAGGGTCGAGCGGTCGGTCGCGTGCAGCGCGGGGCCGGCCACGTGCCGGGGCGCCTTGCCCTTGCGGCCGGGGGCGACCTCGGCCAGGACCTGGGCCGCGATCAGGTCACGGACCGGCCTGTCGAGCTTGATCTGGGTCCCGCCGCCGGGCTGCCCGAACCACGCAGCGATCGAGCCCTGCAGCCCGGTGAAGGATTTGCCCGGAAGCAGTTTGTAGACGTGGTAGTTGCAGGTGGCACCGTACGTTCCGTCGTCGTTCCGGTACGTGTGCAGATTCGACGGCGGTATGGACCGCTGCGCATAGGACGCGGGCGCGGACTTCGCGTCCGGTGAGACGAACGTGCCCGTGGCCGCGCCGAAACGGTCGACGTACACCTCGTGATGGGCGTCGTAGGTCACGGTGACGCGGTTCGGGGTGCCGGCGAAACCGTCGTCATCGGGGTAGCGCCAATCCCAGTTGTCGTTTTTCCATGCGTCGAGGAAGTCTTTGGCACTGTCGGCTCCGCCGAGCTTGTCGTAGTCCGTGACGAGCGGGCCCACCGGGGCCGTGACCGGCAGCTTGTCCGGTCCGAGGGACCAGTCGCCGTGGTCGGCCACCGCGCATTCCGGGGCCGGGCCCGCGGGCGCGGCCTGCGCCGTGCCCGCCAGGGCCGTGCCCGCGAACAGTGCCGCGCACGTGGCGGTCGATATCCAGACGCTGCCCTTCACTCCGGCCTCCCGGTTCCGCATTCGGGCCCACGGACCGCAGGCCTCCCACAAGTTGCAACGGCCACGGAACTTAGCAGCGCGGCGGAACGCACAGGGAGGAATTCCGCCACCGCCGGTCCGGGTATGCGGTGGGCGAAGTGGCTTGATCTCTCCGCGTACGATGGGCGGCGACGCCGAAGGGAGCCGCCGCCGTGCCCGAGCCGAACGATGCAGGCGTTCCCCGGACGGAGCTCGTGGTGCTGGTGGGCCTGCAGGCCTCGGGCAAGTCCACCTTCTACGGCCGGACCTTCGCCGGTACGCACGCCCTCGTCAGCAAGGACCTCTTCCGCCGGGCCAAGCACCGGCAGCGCCGTCAGATGCGGCTGGTCGAGGAGGCGTTGGCGCAGGGCGTGCCGGTGGTGGTCGACAACACCAATCCCTCGCCCGCCGAGTGGGATCCGCTCGTTGCGGCCGCGCGCTCGCACGGCGTCCCGGTCGTCGCCTACTGGTTCCCGCCGGATGTGATCGGTTCGCTGCTGCGCAACGCCGTGCGCGAGGGCCCTGCCAAGGTGCCCGAAGTCGGCGTGTACGCAACCCTCAAGAAGCTGCGCCGGCCACGGCCGGCGGACGGCTTCGACGCGGTGCACGAAGTGCGGCTGGACGGGCACGGCGGATTCCTGGTGCGCCCGGCGGAGGAGGAAGAGGGTGCTGCGGGCCTGCAACCCCGGGCCGTGGCGGTGTTCGACCTGGACGGCACGCTGGCCGACGTCCGGCACCGCCTGCACCTGGTGCGGGCCCGTCCCCGCGACTGGGAGGCCTTCTTCGCCGCTGCTCCGGCCGATCCGCCGCTGGCCGAGGGGGTCGGGCTCGCGCTGGCCTGTGCCCGGCAGTGCGACCTCGCGTACGTCACCGGCCGCCCGGAGAGCTGCCGTCGTGACACGGAGGACTGGCTGGCCCGGCAGGGCCTGCCCAGGGGCCCGCTCCTGATGCGCCGGGACGGCGACCGCAGGCCGGCCCGTACGGTCAAGCCCGAACTGCTGCGCTCCTTGGCGCAGGAGCGGTGCGTCACCGCCGTGGTCGACGACGACGTGCAGGTCTGCACCGCCTACGAGGCCACGGGATTCCGGGTGCTGCACGCACCGTGGATGGAGCCGGAGCCGCTCCTGGCCGTGGTCCAGGAGCGCGAGGGCCGCACGTAGGCGTTGCCGGCACCACGGCGCCCCGTAAGGGGCGCGGGGAACTGCGCGACCAGCCCCCACCGGCCTGCAGCCGACGCACCACCCAGGGGTCCGGGGCGAAGCCCCGAGAACCTCGACTGCGGGAGCGTCGTAGCTGGTCGCGCCCACGCGGCGGAGCCGCAAATCGAAACAGCCCCGCGCCCCTACGGGGCGCCGCTAGCTCCCGAACTCCCTGACGTCCGCCGCCGTGCGGTACGGCCGCCAGGGAGCCAGGCCCGGCCCGTTGGGCGAGCCGGTGGCGGTGAAAGCCGCAAGCGCTCCGCCGAAGGCGTCGGCCAGGGCGCGGTCGTCGGCGCTCACGGCACCGAGCATCGGCGCCTCGGGATAGGCGTCGAACGTGCCGTGGAGGAAGGGGAGTTCGGCGCAGTGCGTGGCTCCGAGCCCGAGCGGATCCGGGCTCGGCTTCCGGGTGAAGCGGTAGACATAGGCCGGAAGGCCCTGGCGGGCGCGGCCGGTGGCGATCGCGGTGACGCCGCGCTGGAAGACGCGGTCGCCGGCCCGGTCGGCGAGCCGGCCGGCCGGTGCGTCGGGGGCGAGCGCATGGAAGGCGCTCATCTCGTCGCCGGTCGTGCCGAGCAGCAGGTCCTTGTCGTCGAGTGCGCCTGCGGCGACGGCCTGGCGCCAGGGGTGGGGGTGGCCGGGGCCGCCGAGCACCGGATACATCGCGGGGGCGATGCTGCCGGGGCGCGCCCGTTCGGCGGCCAGCCGGCGGTGGGCGGCGAGCAGGCGCTCGACGGGCAGCTCCCGCAGGGCGGGGCCCGGATCCGTTCCGGTGATGCCCAGAATGTGCAGGTAGTCGCGGGCCGTTGCGGCGGCCTCGGCCGGGTCCTGCGGCGGGAGGCCCCACGGGCCGCTCTGCGCGATCACCCGCTGCACCAGGTCGCGGGTCCGCGGGGCGATGGCGAGGGAGAAGGCCGAGTGGGCGCCCGCGGACTGGCCGCCGGCCGTGACCGTATCGGGGTCGCCGCCGAAGCCCGCGATGTTCTCCCGGACCCAGCCGAGCACCGCGGCCTGGTCCTGGGAGCCGAGGTTGCTCGCGCCGATCTCGGGCAGATACAGGTAACCGAGGGGTCCCAGGCGGTAGTTGGCAGTGACCACGACGACGGGGCCGAGCGTGGCGAGCCGTGCGCCGTCGTACCAGTCCCAGCCGCCGGAGCCGCTGCTGAAGCCGCCGCCGTGGAACCACACCAGCACCGGCAGTAGCCCGGCTCCCTCTCCGAGGGCCGCGGCCGGGGTCCAGACGTTGAGGGTCAGGCAGCCGTCCTCGTCCCAGTCCGGCACCCGGGGCCCCATGACCGCCTCCAGGCGGGACGGTCCCTGCGGCACCGACGGCCCGGCGTGGGCCGCGTCCCGGATGCCGCTCCAGCCCGGGTGCCGCGCCGGGGGTGCGAAGCGCAGCGCGCCGACCGGGGAGGCCGCGTACGGGATGCCCCGGAACGCCGCCACCTCGCCTTCCGCCGTTCCCCGCACCCGGCCCTGGCCGGTGACCACCACAAGATCCTGCTCGTCCGAAAGGTCCTGTCCGTCCGACGCCACTTCCGGTCTCCCTCTCCTCGCCGACTTCTTCCGACTTTCTCGGGCAGGACCTGTCTACGCCCGGCATGCCATGTGCGGCCAACGACGGCGGGAAGCGGGCGGAAAGTGTGTCACGGACGGGGCCTACTGTTGCGCATGTGCGCCACCCCATGCCCGAACTCGACGACACGGAACGCCGGATCGCCGCGGCCCTGCTGCTCGCGCCCCGCGCCACCTGGCGCACCCTCGCCCGGGTCCTGGGGCTGTCCGAACGCACCGTCGTCCGGCGGGCCGGGCCGCTCTACGAGAGCCGTACGCTGCGCGCCACCGCGGTCCGCAGCCCGGCCCGCTTCCCCGGGCTGATCCCGCTGGTGCTGCGCATCCGCTGCCGTCCGGGCCGCGTGCGCGCGGTCGCCGCCGCCCTCGCCCGCCGTCCCGACACCACCTGGGTCGACGTCCTCGGCGGCGGGGACGAGATCAGTGCCGTCGTCTTCCTCGACGGGCCGGACGCGCGCGACCGGCTGCTCCTGCGCGACCTCCCGGCCACCGCCGCCGTGAAGTCCTGGGCCGCCCACTCCCTCCTGCACGTCTTTCCGGCCGCCTTCGCGTGGCACGCGGGGCTGCTGTCCGCGCACGAGGCCGCCGAGTTGTGCCCCGTGCCGGACGACCCCGCTCCCCCGCCGGCACCGCTGGACATCGACCGTGCGCTGATCGGCGCCCTGGCCGAGGACGCCCGCAGCCCGTACACCGCGCTCGCCGGGCGTGCCGGGGTCGGTCCGCTCACCGTGCGGCGGCGGCTCGACGCCCTCGTGCAGGGCCATGTCGTACGTCTGGCCACCGAGGTCGACGTGGCGCTGCTCGGCATCCGTGCCGAGACCCTGCTGTGGCTGTCCGTCGCCCCCGGGGAACTGCCCACGGCAGGCCGCACCTTGAGCCGCCATCCCTGCGTGCGGTTCGCGGCGGCCATCACCGGTCGCGCCAATCTGCTGGTCGCGGTGGCCACCGACGATCCCGGCGGTCTGTACGGATTCCTGACGGGCACGCTGGGCGCCCTCGACGGGGTCGGCTCCGTCGAGACGACGCCGCTGCTGGCCACCGTCAAGCGCACGGGGCTGACCCGGGCCCGGATGCCCGCGGCATGACCGCACACGGGTGAACGGATGTCCGGTTCCCGGCTGTGAAGGAGACGTGAAGGGCGTACACAATGCTCGCCCCGACCCCTGAGAACAGCGCCGGACATCCGCTCATCGACCCGTGAGGATCCGTCATGCGCCCTGCCACACCCGTAACCCTGGCCGCAGCGGCCGCCCTTGCCGCGACCGCCCTGCTGTCCGTCCCCGCCCCTGCACACGCCGCGCCTCCGGCCACCCACCCGGGGCTGACCTGGGCCAAGTTGGCCGACGGGCCGGACGGCACCGTGCAGGTCGGCGGTCCCGGCGGCAGCCCGAGCAACCCCTACCAGGGCGACACCCCGGCGAGCGCCGTGCTGCCCGTCCTCTGCCTGAAGGCCGACGGCAGCCCCGTACCCGACGGGATCACCCCCGGCTTCTACGCGGGCTGGGCCCAGGGGACGGTGGCCGCCAGCAGACCCGTGCGCGGCTCGCGCCTCAACAGCCGAAATGCCGCGGACACCGTCTGCCAGGCCGAGTTCGGCGCGGGATGGCGGATGGCCGAGTTCCACGACGGCCACTACGGCCCGGACCTCGCCGCAACCGGCGGCTGGACGTTCTGGGCCTACGGCGCGCTGCCGGCCGGCACCCGCATGTGGACCGCCATCGACGACCAGCGCGCCAACCCCTGGGACTGACCCGGCCGGCCGGATCTCAGAGGGCGAGGGCCTCGGAGAGGGACAGCCCGCCGGTGTACAGGGCGCGGCCGACGACCGCGCCCGTCACCCCCTGCGGTACGAGTGCGGCGACGGCCCGCAGGTCGTCGAGCCCGCGGATGCCGCCGGCGGCGAGGACCGGCATGGCCGTGCGGGCGCAGACGTCCCGGAACAGGGAGAGGTTGGGGCCCGTCAACGTGCCTTCCCTGCCGATGTCCGTGACCAGGCACCGCGCACAGCCCGCGCCGGCCAGCCGGTCGAGGACCGGCCACAGGTCGCCGACGTCGCCGGCTCCTCCGTCGGCGACGACGCGGGGGCCCTGCGGTGTCGTACGGACCAGGGCGCTGACCCCGAGGCGGTCGCCGTGCTCGGCGACGGCCTCTGCGCACCAGGCCGGGTCGGACAGGGCCGCGCTGCCCAGGTTCAGCCGCGCGCAGCCGGTGCGCAGTGCACGGCGCAGGGTGTGGTCGTCGGTCACGGAGCAGAACAGCGCCTGGACACCGATGCGGAGGCTGCCGACGATGCGTACGACCGTGGCGAGGTCCGCCTCGTGGAGCTGTTCCGACACCGCGACGAGGTGGACCCAGGACGCGCCCTGGCCCTGGAACTTCAGGGCGACGGCGAGCGGGTCCGTCTCCGCCGTCTCCGGCACCACCCGGTCCTCGACCAGGTGGACGACCTTTCCCCGGTCGATGTGGATCGACGGGAACACCGTCAACGACAAGACCGCCTCCTCACCGGAGCCTCCTGTTCGGGTGAACAGCATGACCGCGGGGGCCGCATCTGTACACCACGTCGGCGGCCGCCCGATTCCGCCGCGGCCGTCCGGACCGGAATCCCGGGTACGGTACGGGCGTACAGCCCCGCTTCCCCGGACCACAGGAGCCCCCAGCATGGCCGCCGACCAGCCCGCCCGGCGCCGCCGCGACCCCGCCCGGCGGATCGAGGAGATCGCCGCGGCCACGGAACGGGTCATCGCCGCCCGCGGTATCGAAGGCCTGACCCACCGCGCGGTGGCCGAGGTGGCCGACGTCCCGCTCGGGGCGACCACCTACCACTTCGCCACCAAGGACGACCTCATCCAGGCCGCGCTGCAACGCGCGTACGACCGCTACGCCGCCGCTCTCGAGGAGTGGACCGCCCAGCGCCCCCAGCTGACCGCCACCCAGCTGACCGTCCTGCTCACCGACGCCCTCATGGGCTGCTTCGGCTCCCAACGCGACCAGCAGGTCGTCCAGTTCGAGCTCTACCTCGCCGCCCTCCGGCGCCCCGCCCTGCGGCCCATCGCCGACCGGTACGCCGAGACCATGACCAACCTCCTGCTCGCCTACGTCGACCCCGTCACCGCGCACGCCGCCACGGCCGCCATGACCGGCCTCACCCTGCGCGGGCTGGCCGGCACCCGGCTCCCCACGCGCGCCGAGGTCGAGGAGGTCCTCGGGCGCATCCTCACCCCCAACCCCGCGCTCGTCGGGGCCACCACGGGCTGACCGGAGGCCAATGCATGGACAAGCGGCTTGCACAGCGGGTCCGCATGTTCCGTGAGGGCGGCCATGTCCCGCTCCCCGTCGTGGAGTTCGTCGTGAACGAACTCCACGCGCTGGCGGCCGCGGGGCGGTGTGTCACGGAGGACACGGCGGGGATGCTGACGAGCCACCTGATGATGGCGCTGACCCGCCTGGCCGGCGGGCAGCCGGTCGGGCAGTCTGTGCCGGACACGCAGGTGGACGCGCAGGTGACGGCCGAACTGAAGGCCCATCCCGAGGCCGTCGCCGGTGCGCGGGCCGTGGCGGCCCGTGCACGTACGGAGCTGGGGATGGCGCTGCCCGAACCGGAGATCGGCTTTCTCGGGCTGCACCTGGCCGTGCTCGCACGGCGCTCCTGCGACGGTGACGGCGAGGTCGACGGAAGGCGGCGGCAGCCCATGACGAGGATCCTCACCGGCGGCCTCGGCAGGACCGACGTCGCGCACCTCGTGCAGCAGCTCGCCCCGGACGGCATCGACGTCGCCGAGTCCAGCGACATGGACGCGGCCGCGGAACTCCGCTCCGGGCGGGCCGACTACTACCTCGGCACCTGCCACACCGGCGCCGGAGCCTCGCTGGGGGTGCTGGTGGGGGTGCTGGGCAGCGGCGCCTGCCACACCTTCGGCCGTGCCGTTCCGCGGGACGACCAGGTCGCGGCGTTGATCGCCGCAGGCGTCAGGGTCTTCGGCTTCGCCGTCGACCGCATCGAAGCCGTGGCGCCGGTCATCGTCCGCGCCGTCGCGGATGCGCACGGGACGCCCGGTTTGCATGTGAAGTAACGGCATATGGTCCGGTGAGGGATGCCCGGACGAGGACGGACGGACGTCCGCGTCCTGAAGGGCAGTTGCGGTCCTCTGGTGCATCGGGCGCCGCCCGTGCACCATGGCCTGGCTTCCTCAGGTCCCGTGCACCGGGAGGAGACGGGTTGCAACCGGACGGCATCGCTGCGGCCACCGTCGCCAGTGGCCACCTGGTTTTCACCCTCGTACAGAGGCTGACGGTCATCGTGCTGTGTGCGCTGACGTCCTGGGTCGCGCAGCGTGCAGCGGCCGTGTTCCACGACGGTGTGCGGCCGTTCCTGCTCGACTTCGTCCAGGGGCGGTCGACGCGACGTGCCACGGCCGCGGTGTCGTTCGGCCTCTCGGCCGGTTTCGTCTTCGGTCTGGGTGCGCCGTTGGCACTGTCCACGGGCGTGCTCAATCCGTGGCTGGTGTTCCTGCCGACCGACGTGCTCGGCCTGGTGTCGCCGAAGCGGTGGCTCGCCGCCGTGCTCGGTGGGGCCTGGGGAGCGGTCGTGGTGTTCGGTGTCGGGGGCGCGAACTCCTGGGTGCACGAGCTGCCGGTGGACTTCGTCACGGCCATGCAGCAGATGGTGACGCCGATTCTCTATCTGTTCACGCTGTTCCCGGTGCTCGCCGTCACGCAGCAGTTCGGCCGGCTGAGGGGCGGCCTGTGCGGTGTGCAGGAACTGACGCTGGTGGTCCTGTCCGTCAACTTGACCCGGCCCTAAAGGACCGGGCTTGGAGGTAGTGCCCAGCTGGCTGCTGGGTGGGCTCCTCCGTCCAGTCACCCCTTGCTGGGCGAAGGCCCAGGAGTGGAGCGCGACCCGTTGGGGCTTACGGAGCCGTACCCTCTGCCGGATCCCTTTGAGTTCTTCCAGTGAGATACCCGAAGAGGTGCGTTCAGCCTCGGTCACGATCGTCTTGACGATGATGTGGTTGATGTTCGCGGCGTGGCGCTGCTCACGCCGGTTACGCTTCTTCAAGAGCCGCTTGGCGGACTTGGTGCCCTTGCGCTGGAGTTTCCTGCGCAGGTCGAGCTGCCGCTTGCGGTGCCGGTTCAGGCCGCGCCCGGCCGCCTTGTAGCCGGTGGACGTGGTGGCGATGTTGACGATGCCCAGGTCCACGCCGATGAACTTCCCGGGCTCGTACTGCTCGGCCTCGGGGATGTCGCAGACCGTGATCAGGTAGAACGCGCCGTCGCGTGCGATCAGGTCGGACTCGCCCTTGCGGTACTCCCGAAGGGTCTTGAGCGCATCCGGGGAGCAGGCGAAGCGGATGTTCTTCATGCGTCCGGCGAGGGTCCAGACCGACACGGTCTGCACGTCGTACTGCCAGCTCAGACACCGGTCGTCGTACGGCTGCGCGGCCCCGGCCCGGAACATCACCGGCTTCGCCTCCGCCTTCCGACGCCGCTTCGACCCCGGCCTGCTCAGATTCCCGGCCCTGATGTTGCCCTTGAGCGTCGTATAGGCGTCACGGACCTTCTTGATGACGTGCTGGGCAGCCTGCGCCCCCAGCCCCCGCGACCGGAGTTCGGCGTAGGTGTGCTTGCGTAGCTCGTACTCACGCGGGACACCTCGCGCGAAAGCCACCGAAGGCACCCAGTTCGCACACTCATTGGCAGCACGCAGGGTCGCCGACAGCGCGGCGGCCTGCCCGGCCTCCGGCATCAACTTCACCTGCACAACGATCCTCACCCGTTCACCATATCGATAGGCACTGACAACAGGTTCAGATCCGTCAACACATGCACGTCAGAGCAACGTTGAGAAGCAATTCCTCCCGGGCGTGAACGCCCAGGGCTCCTCGCTAGATTCAGCTGAAGCATGCGCGTTCCCTCTACCATGGGGATCATGACACTGCTGCACGTTCGTGACCACGGGGGCGACGGCACACCGCTCGTTCTGCTGCACGGTGCAGGGCGGTCGCTCGCCGACTGGGACGCCTCGGCCGCCGTGCTCACCGCCGGGCACCGTGTCCTCGCCGTCGACCTCCCCGGGCACGGCCGCTCCCCCGGTGTTTCCCCCTGGGCGATTCCCGCCGTGGTACGGCACATCGCGGATGCGCTCGACGCGCACGATGTGCCGGATGCCGTGGTGGTGGGGCACTCCCTCGGTGGGCTGGTCGCGGTCGAGTGCGCACGGGCGTACGAGGGCCGTGTCCGTGCCGCCGTGAATCTGGACGGCTTCTGGTGGGGGCGGCCCGGCGAGTATCCCGGTGCCGAGCGGGTGATGGAACTGCTCCGTTCGTCGGCCGGGGCCGTCGCGCCTCCCGGGTACGTCGAGGCGCAGGTCGCCCACGCCGCCCGGTACGGGATCCCGTCCGACCGCGCCGAGGCGGCGGCCCGCGCGGCCGTACGGCCGCTGCCCGACGGCGGGTGGCAGACGCTGCCGGAGCGGGCGGCGGCGCTGGAGATGTACGGCGAGCTCGGCAGGCTCGGCGCGCTCGGTGTCACCGCGTGGCTGGACGAAGTGACGTGCCCGCTCCTGCTGGTGCAGGCGGGCCGGCCGGAACCGCCGAGGCCGTCGATGGCATGGTTCGACGACCTCTCCGCCCGGTTCGCCCGCGGGCTCGCAGCGGAACTGGCCGAGCTCTCGCGCAGCCGGGCGACGGTCACCGTCGCCCGGATCGACGCGGGCCACCCCATGGTCCTGGAGGCCCCGGACGCGGTCGCAGCGCTGATCGCCGGATTCGTCCGGGGCCTGCCGGACGGTCAGGCGAGGGAGACCAGGTCCCGGTAGTCCTCGCTCCACAGGTCCTCGTCCGCGTCCGGCAGGAGCAGGACGCGGTCGGGGCGCAGGGCGTCGATGGCCCCTTCGTCGTGGGTGACCATCACGATCGCGCCGGGGTAGGAGCCGACGGCGGCGAGGACTTCGTTGCGGGAGGCGGGGTCGAGGTTGTTGGTGGGCTCGTCCAGCAGCAGGACGTTCGCGCCGGAGTGGACGAGGGAGGCGAGGGCGAGGCGGGTCTTCTCCCCGCCGGACAGGACGCCGGCGGGTTTGTCGGCGTCGTCCCCGGCGAAGAGGAACGAGCCCAGCACACGCCGCACTTCGCCGTCGGTGAGGTGCGGTGCGGCGTCGGCGAGGTTCTCCCGCACGGTCCGTGCGGTGCGGAGGGTGTCGTGCTCCTGGGCGAAGTAGCCCAGGCGCAGCCCGTGTCCGTGCACCACCCGGCCGCTGTCGGGGGTCTCCTGGCCGGCCAGGAGGCGCAACAGGGTGGTTTTCCCCGCGCCGTTGAGGCCGAGGATCACCAGACGGCTGCCCCGGTCCACGGCGAGGTCGACTCCCTCGATGACCTGGCGGCCGCCGTAGGACTTGGCGAGGCCGACCGCGCCGAGCGGCATGCGGCCGCAGGGCGCCGGTTCCGGCAGGCGGATCTTGGCGACCTTCTCCGTGCGCCGGGCCGGTTCGAGATCTGCGAGCATGCGGTCGGCGCGGCGCGCCATGCTCTTGGCCATGACGGCGGTGGACGAGCGGGCCTTCATCTTGTCCGCCTGCGCGTGCAGGGAGGCGGCCTTGCGCTCGGCGCCGGCCCGCTCCCGGGCGCGGCGCCGCTCGTCCGCCTCGCGCTGGACGAGGTAGGTGTGCCAGCCGGTGTTGTGGACGTCGATCGTCGCGCGGGTGGCGTCAAGGTGGAAGACCCGGTTGACCACGTCCGCGAGGAGGCCTGTGTCGTGACTGATGACGACGAGGCCGCCCTGGTGGCCCTGCAGGAAGGTGCGCAGCCAGGCGACAGAGTCGGCGTCCAGGTGGTTGGTGGGCTCGTCCAGCAGCAGGGTGCCGTCGTGTCCGGCGAACAGGATGCGCGCGAGCTCGACGCGGCGGCGCTGGCCGCCGGACAGGGCCCCGACGGGCTCGGTCAGCACACGGTCGGGCAGCCCGAGCCCGGCCGCGACCCGGGCGGCCCCGGCCTCGGCGGCGTATCCGCCACCGGCCTGGAAGGCGGCCTCGGCGCGGGCGTAGGCGTTCATCGCCCGCTCCAGGGCGGCGGGTCCGGTGGCCTCGGCCATGGCGGCCTCGGCGGTGCGCAGCCGGTGCAGGGCCCGGTCCAGGCCGCGGGCGGACAGGATCCGGTCGGTGACGGTCACGGCCGGGTCGGCAGCGCGGGAGTCCTGGGCCAGGAGGCCCACGGGGCCGGTGTGCGTGACGGTCCCGGCGGCGGGCTTCGAGTGGCCGGCGAGGGCCGTCATGAGGGTGGTCTTTCCGGCCCCGTTGCGGCCGACCAGGCCGATGCGGTCGCCGGGAGAGACGGTGAAGGAGAGGCCGGACAGCAGCAGGCGCGCGCCCGCGCGCAGTTCGACGTCGCGAACGGTAATCATGAAGTAACGCTCCGAAAAAGCAAAAGGACACACTTCTGACGTGGAAGCGGGTCCTCGGCTAGGAAATTCGGGGCGTAGACATGCGGCTACGGTAACCGAGGCCTCTTGTGCCGTGCATCTGTATTTCTGCGGTGCCTCAGACGTCCCTGTGCCGTGTGTGCACATGACCGTCGAGCGGGAAGGCCGGCGGCGCTGCGGGAAGGATCCTGTCGAAGTCGTACCGGCTCTTCTGCGCCACGCGGCACGAAGCCGGGTTGTCCACTTGATGCAGCAGTTCCAGCCGCTGCAGCCCGTCGGCCCCCAGGGTGGCAAAGGCCCAGCCGGTGAGCGCTTCCAGGGCGCGGGGCGCCACGCCTCGCCCGCGGGCGTGCGCCGCGGTCCAGTACCCCACCTCGGCGGAGGGATTGCCGGGGACCACGCCCTTGAGGACCACACCGCCGGCCAACCGTCCGCGGTCCGTACCGGGTTGTGCTTCAAGGACCGCGAAACCGAACCGAACGCCTGCCTCACTACCGCGTTCCTGGGCCTGCACCCACCGGGCCGCGTCTGCCTCGTCGTCCACGACGGAGCTCGTCCAGTGGCGCAGTACCGGATCCCGGTACACCTCGACCAGCGCGGCAGCGTCCTCCATGCACCACGGACGAAGAAGAAGATCCGGAGAGGAGGACGGCTCTGAGCCTGCATGGCCTGCGCGACCTGCGCGCAAGATGACGGTGTGATTCACCAGTTGATCGTACGCGGCAGCGTTCACAGCCCCGCCAGCCCGGCGCCCCGGGCCAGAATGTCGCGCAGCATGGCGGGAGTGAGTCTGCCGGTGAAGGTGTTCCGCTGACTCGGGTGGTAGCAGCCCAGCAGGTGGAGCCCGCGGCCGGATTCGGTGTGCCGCAGGGGCACCCGGGTGCCGTGTCCGAACGCCGGTCGTGGGCGGGGCAGTTCCCAGCCTGCGTCGTGGAGCACGGGCAGCAGGGCCTGCCAGGCGAAGCCGCCGAGTACCACGATCGCCTGCAAGGCGGGCTGCAGCAGGGTCAGTTCGCGGGCGAGCCAGGGGCGGCAGGTGTCGCGTTCGGCCGGGGTGGGGCGGTTGGCGGGCGGTGCGCAGTGCACCGGGGCCGTGATGCGGACGCCGTACAGTTCCAGCCCGTCTCCGCGGTGCGTGGCCGTGGGCCGGGACGCGAGTCCGACGGCGTGCAGGGCGGCGTAGAGGACGTCACCGGAGGGGTCGCCGGTGAACATCCGGCCGGTGCGGTTGCCGCCGTGGGCGGCGGGAGCGAGTCCGACGATCGCGAGCGGTGCGTCCGGCGGGCCGAAGCCGGGTACCGGTCTGGCCCAGTAGTCCCAGTCCTGGTAGGCCCTGCGCTTGACCCGGGCGACGTCCTCGCGCCAGGCCACGAGCCGCGGGCAGGCCCGGCACGTGGTGACGGCCGCGTCGAGGCGGTCGAGGCCGTCGAGCTGCGCAGCGGTGGCCGCGGGGAAGTCCGGTTCCTCCGGGTCTGTTTCGCCGCTCACCAGGGCGCCACCGCCTCGTGGGCGGTGGCGCTCGCGGGGGCCGGCCGGGTCGGGGTGACGGAGGTCATCGCAGCCGCGATCCTACGCGTAGCGAAGAAGTACCTGCCGCAGGCCCGACACAACCGCTCCTGCAACTGCGTTGCAGCTGGTCAGCCGCCGTATGACGGTTGTAGCCGCAATCGAATTCCTGTGCCACGGTGGCCCCATGGCAGGCAACCACACCCACGCGCACGGCCACGATCACGATCATCACCGTGCCGGCCGCTGGGCCCGCACGCGCCACCGGCTCGCGCACCTGGTCGTCCCGCACAGTCACGAGGCCATGGACAAGGTCGACTCCGCCATGGAGGCCTCCCGCGAGGGCATGCGCACGCTCTGGCTCTCCCTCGCCGTCCTCGGTCTGACGACCGTCGTCCAGGCGGTCGTCGTCGCCCTGTCCGGCTCCGTCGCCCTCCTCGGCGACACCGTGCACAACGCGGCGGACGCCCTGACCGCCGTCCCGCTGGGCGTCGCCTTCGTGCTGGGGCGCCGGGCGGCCAACCGGCGCTACACGTACGGCTACGGGCGTGCCGAGGATCTCGCGGGCATCGCCGTCGTGCTCACCATCGCCGCCTCCTCCGCCCTCGCCGCCTACGAGGCCGTCGACCGCCTGCTGCACCCGCGCGACGTCACGCACCTGGGGGCGGTGGCCGTGGCCGCGTTCGCCGGGTTCCTGGGCAACGAGTGGGTGGCCCGGTACAGGATCCGCACCGGCCGGAGGATCGGCTCGGCCGCTCTGGTCGCCGACGGTCTGCACGCCCGTACCGACGGCTTCACGTCCCTGGCCGTCCTCCTCGGCGCGGGCGGCGCCGCCCTCGGATGGCGCCTGGCGGACCCGCTCGTCGGCCTGTTCGTCACCGTCGCCATCCTCATGGTGCTGCGGGACGCCGCCCGCGAGGTCTGCCGGCGCCTGATGGACTCCGTGGACCCCGCGCTCGTCGACACCGCGGAGGCGGCGCTGCGGGCCGTGGACGGCGTGCGCGGCGTCGGGCAGGTCCGGATGCGCTGGATCGGCCACGCGCTGCGGGCCGAGGCCGACATCGTCGTCGACCCGGACCTGACGGTGGTGCGCGCCCACGGCCTCGCCGTCGCCGCGGAGCACGCCCTGATCCACGCGCTCCCCCGGCTGACGGCCGCGACCGTGCACACGGATCACACCCCCACCGGCGCCGACCCGCATGCGGCGCTCGCGCACCACTGCGTTTGAGTGGTCAGCTGCCAAACGGCGTGCCGTCCAGAGTCCAGTGCGGGTCGATGGGGCGGCCGAGCGAGGCGTAGACCTGGGCCGCGACGTCCGCGTGGCGGACGGTGCCGACGGGCCGGCCCGGGGTGAACTGCGGGCCGGTGCAGGCGAGCCACGCGGTGCGCTCCTCGGGGGTGTCGCCGCCGTGGCCGCCGGCGTCCACGTGGCCGTGGTCGGTGACGACGATGACGGTCCACGCCTCCGCGGCGTACGACGGCCGGCCGCGGACCGCGGCGAGCAGGCGGCCGAGGCGTTCGTCGGCCCGCACCACCGCCTCGCGGTACTCGCTTCCGCAGCCCAGCGAGTGGCCGGTCTCGTCGACCGCGCCGAGGTAGACGAAGGACGCTTCCGGGTCGGAGGCCGCGAGGACGTGCTCGGCCTCGGCCGTGACCTGCTCGTCGCAGTCGTCCCAGGCCTTGGGACTGTGGTCGGCGGGCGCGATGAAGGACAGTCGGCCCGGGGCCCGGAACAGCGCGCCGCCGTCGTGCTGGATCATCAGCGGCGCCCAGCCGCCCGTCACGAAGGTGCGGCGCCCGTCCCCGCGGGCGAGCCGGGTGGCGAAGTCGGGGAAGGCCTCCAGGCGGTGGCCGGTGAAGTTGTTGCCCCAGATGCCGTGCTTGGCCGGGCCGACGCCGGTGGCGATGGTGGCCCAGCAGGGTCCGGACATGGTGGGCGTGCCGGGGGCGACCTCGACGGGAGTCAGGAAGCCGGTCTCCGCGACCGAGTCCAGGTGCGGGGTGGGCAGTTCCCGGAGCAGGTCGTACCGGACCCCGTCGATCCCGATGACGAGAACGCGGGGTGCGCGGGGTGCGGGACTGCTGGAGTGGTCGGGCATGGCCGGTGGTTCCCTTCGGTGGTGCTGATCGGCACCACCATGCGCCGGGCAGGTACCGGGTGTTGGCGCGGAAGGAAACGGCAGGTGTCGGGCACGTGTCGGTTCAGGAGGGCTCGGCGATGCCCGGTCCGGCCTGCCGGGCCAGGGGGTTGGCGCCGATGGAGTTGTGAATGCTGAAGTTGACGGCGTCCGAGCGGTAGCGGTCGTCGGACCATTCGACGGGGCGGCCGGTGCGGGTGGTGGTGACGCGCCGGACGCGCAGCAGGGGGCTCCCGCGGCGGACGCCGAGGTGCTCGGCGTCGGCGGTGCCGGCGGCCACGGCGTCGATGAGGTGCTCCCCGTAGCTGAAGACGAGGCCGGTGGTCTCGTAGAGCCGCTGGGTGACGGACTCGCAGTCGGGGTCGAGGCGTTCGACGTCCGGGGCGATCCAGTCGGCGTAGACGGTGCGTTCGAGGAGGACGCGTTCGCCGTCGAGGCTACGGACGCGCAGGACGTGCAGGACGTCGGCGCCTTCGGCCAGGTGCAGGCGTCCGGCGTCCTCCGCGGTAGCGGGCCGGCGTTCGCCGGCGAGCACGAGGCCGGTCGCGGTGTGGCCCATGGACCGTGCCCACTGGGCGAAGCTGCGCAGTTCGGTGAAGCTCTGGCTGCGCCGGCCGGCCAGGACGACGCGGCGCGCCCCCTGCCGGGAGCCGATCATGCCCTCGGAGGTGAGCGTGGCGACCGCCTGCCGGACGGTGCCGCGCGAGACCCCGTAGCGGGCCGCGAGCTCGGATTCCGACGGCAGGCGCGCCCCGACGGGGTACTCCTCGGCGTCGATGGCGCGCCGGAGCCCGTCGGCGATCTCCTCGTACCGTGCCCGCACCGGATTCCCCCTCCGTTCGGCGATGCTGCGCCTGTGCGCAGCTTTCCGTGATGGGCCCAGCCTAACCGAGGCTGCTGCAAACCGGTCGTCCGGATTTCCGATCGGTCCCGATCAGTGACACATCCCTGGTCAGCGCGATTCGGATGGCCGCCTTCCGGGGTGGCAGGGTTTCTCTCCCGTTCACTTTCCGGTCATGCACGCCGTGCCTACTGTGGCCAACTTGTCCATACAAGTTGTCTCGAGGAGACACAGTGATCACGATCCGGAACAGAACCGCCGCCAAGGCCTTCCCCAAGGCGGTCGCCCTCACCTGCGGCCTGTCCACCGCCGCGCTCGTCCTGAGCGCATGCGGCGCAGCGCCCTCCGGCCAGGCCGGTGCAGCGGGCGGCAGGAGCGCGGCGACCGCCGCCTCCGCCCAGGACCTGGGCGGCATGGACGCCCTCGTCGCCGCGGCCAAGAAGGAGGGCACGCTCAACGCGATCGCCCTGCCGCGCGACTGGGCCAACTACGGTGCCCTGATCGACGGGTTCACCGCCAAGTACGGCATCAAGGTGAACGTCGACAACCCCACCGGCTCCAGCCAGGACGAGATCAGCGCCATCACCTCCCGCAAGGGCCAGGACCGCGCCCCCGACGTGGTGGACCTCGGCCAGTCCTTCGCCCTCAGCGCCGCGCAGCAGGGCCTGCTCGCCCCGTACCGGGTGGCCGGCTTCGACGGCATACCGCAGGGCCAGAAGGACCCCCAGGCCCGCTGGTACAACGACTACGGCGGCTACATCTCCATCGGCTGCGACGCCAAGCGCGTCAAGGACTGCCCGAAGACCTTCGCCGACCTGCGCAAGCCCGAGTACCGCGGCCAGGTCGCCCTCAACGGCAACCCGACCAAGGCCGGTGCCGCGTTCGCGGCCGTCTACGCCGCTTCCCTGGCCGGCGGAGGCTCGTTCGACAATATCAAGCCGGGCCTGGACTACTTCGCCGAGCTGCGACAGAACGGCAACTACACGCCGGTGGAGGCGACTTCGGCCACCATCGAGAAGGGCGAGACGCCGATCACCGTCGACTGGGACTACCTCAACGCCGGTTACGCCGAGCAGTTCAAGGACAAGGGCGTGGACTGGCAGGTCTCCGTCCCCGAGGACGGCAAGTTCTCCCAGTACTACTCGCAGGCGGTCAACAAGGACGCGCCGCACCCCGCGGCGGCCCGGCTGTGGCAGGAGTACCTCTACAGCGCCGAGGGGCAGAACCTCTACCTCAAGGGCCACGCCCGTCCCGCGCTGCTGGACGCCATGACCAAGGCCGGCACCGTGGACAAGGACGCCGCGGCCAAGCTGCCGCCCGTCTCCGGCACCCCGTCCTTCCCGACCGAGGCCCAGCAGGCCACGGCCAAGCAGACGCTGGCCCAGGGCTGGGGCCAGGCCGTCTCCGGGTGATGCCGTCCATGACCACTGCCGTCACCATCCCCGAGGCGGACACCGCTCCGCCCGCCGCCTCTGCCGCACCCGTGCGGCGGAGGCGCCCCGCGGCCCTGCTCGCCGCGGTGCCGCTGCTCGCCTTCGCGGCCGTGGGCTTCGGAGCCCCGGTCCTCGCCATGGCCCTCGGCGCGTTCAGCGTCAAGGACCCGGCCACCGGCGCGAGTTCGTTCTCCTTCGCCAACCTCGCCGCGTCCCTCGACGGGCCCTATCTGAACGCGCTGCTCGGCAGCGTCGAGCTGTCCGCCGTCTCGGCCGCGCTCGCCGCCGTGCTCGGGCTGCTGCTCGCCCAGGCGGTGGTGGCCTTCGGCTCCCGGACCCTGCGCGACGCCGTCCTCACCGGGTCGGGCGTGCTCGCCAACTTCGGCGGCGTGCCGCTCGCGTTCGCCTTCGTCGCCACCCTCGGCAACTCGGGTGTGCTCACTCGCCACCTGGGACTGGCCGACGCGGGCTGGAGCCTCTACAGCTTCTGGGGCCTGACCCTCACCTACCTGTACTTCCTCATCCCTCTCATGGTGCTCACCATCACCCCCGCCCTGGAGGGCCTGCGCGTCCAGTGGCGCGAGGCCGCCCAGAACAACGGCGCCACCCGGTGGCAGTACTGGCGGCACGTCGCCCTGCCGGTGCTCGCACCGTCCCTGCTCGGCGGGTTCGTCCTGCTCTTCGGCAGCGCCTTCGCCGCCTACGCCACCGCAGCGGCCATGGTCGGCAGCTCCATCCCGCTGATCACCCTCCAGATCGCCGACGCCATCTCCGGCAACGTCCTGGTCGGCCAGGAGAACGTGGCCCTCGCCCTGAGCCTCGACATGGTCGTGGTCGCCGGCCTGGTCATGGCCGTCCACCTTCCCCTGCAACGACGGAGCGCCCGATGGTTCGACTGACGGCACGCACCGCCGCCGGGCCGCCCGCCCGCCGCGGCACCGCGGTCCTCGCCCTCGCGGGCGCCTACTTCCTGTTGCCGCTGGCCGCCTCGGTGGTCTTCACCGTCGACGTGCCCGGCGAGGGCCTGACCACGGACGCCTACCAGCAGCTCGTGAGCGCCGACGGCTTCCTGCCCAGCCTGCTGCTCTCGCTGGGCCTGGCCGCCGCGACCGTCGCCCTGGTGCTGCTGCTGACGGTGCCCGCCGCGCTGGCCGTGCGCCTGGGCGCGCCGAAGCTGCGGCCGGTGCTGGAGGTGGTGTGCTCGCTGCCGCTCGTGGTGCCGCCCATCGCGCTGGTGGCCGGCGTCGGGACGGTACTGCGCTGGGGCCCGGACCACCTGGCCGACACCCCGTTCTTCCAGACCTTCGCGGCACTGCAGAACCCCTCCTTCCCCGTCGTGCTCGTCATCGTCTACACGGTCATGTCGCTGCCCTTCGTGTACCGGGCGCTCGACGCGGGCCTGCGGGCGGTGGACGTGCGCACCCTCGTCGAGGCCGCCCGCAGCTGCGGCGCGGGGTGGCCGCGGGCGGTGGCGGGCGTGGTCCTGCCCAATCTGCGCGGGGCCCTGCTCAACGCCGCGTTCCTCACCCTCGCCCTGGTCCTGGGCGAGTTCACCGTGGCCAGGATCCTCGGCTTCCAGCCGTTCACCGTCTGGATCGTCAACGTCAGCGGCACACAGGCCCGGCTGTCCGTGGCCGTCTCCGTCATCAGCCTGCTGATCACCTGGGTACTGCTGCTCGTGCTGGCGTTCCTCGGCGGACGCCGTTCCTCCTCCCGTACGACCGATCAGGAGCGTTCCGCCTGATGTCCTCCACCACCCTTGCGACCCCCGCCGCCCCGGCCGACGCCACCGCGGATGCGGCCTCGGTCGAACTCCGCGGCCTGCGCCGCGCGTTCGGCTCGACCGTCGCCCTCGACGGGCTCGACCTGACCGCCCGCCCCGGTGAACTCCTCGCCCTGCTCGGCCCGTCCGGCTGCGGCAAGACCACCGCACTGCGCATGCTGGCCGGCTTCGAGCACCCCGACTCCGGGCAGATCCTGGTGGACGGGCAGGACATCACCCCCGTACCGGCCCACCGCCGTGACGCCGGCATGGTCTTCCAGTCCTACAGCCTCTTCCCCCACCTGAACGCCCTGGACAACGTGGCGTTCGGGATGCGGATGCGCAAGGTGCCCGCCGCGCAGCGGCGTTCCCGCGCCGCCGAGCTGCTGGAGCTGGTGGGCCTGCCCGACAAGGGCGCCCGCTTCCCGCACCAGCTCTCCGGCGGCCAGCAGCAGCGCATCGCCCTGGCCCGCGCCCTCGCCCTGCGCCCCCGCGTGCTGCTGCTGGACGAGCCGCTGTCCGCGCTGGACGCCAAGGTGCGGCACACGCTGCGCGAGGAGATCCGGCGCGTCCAGCAGGAGTCGGGCATCACCACCGTGTTCGTCACGCACGACCAGGAGGAGGCCCTGTCCATGGCCGACCGGGTCGCGGTGATGCGGGCCGGCCGCATGGAGCAGTGCGCGACCCCCGCCGAGCTCTACGGGCGCCCGGCCACCGCCTTCGTCGCCGAGTTCGTGGGCACGATAAGCCGCATCCCCGCCCGCACCGCCGGCGCCGGCACCGTCGAGGTGCTGGGCCGCCGCCTGCCCGTGGACGGCGAGGCGCCCGCGGGCCCCGAGGTCGACGTGCTGGTCCGCCCCGAGGCGGTACGGGTGAGCGCGGACGCCGGGAGCGGGGCCCGCATCACCGCCACCGCGTTCCTCGGCGCCGTCACCCGCCTGACCGTGTGCCTGCCCGACGGCACCACGGTCAAGGCCGACGTGCCCACGCACGACGCCGCCGCGCTCACCCCGGGCGCAGCGGTCGCCGTGACCCTGCCCGACCGGCCGGTGCTCACCGCCGCCCGCGCGTGACCCCGACGTCCCCCTACGGATCCCCTTACGGAAGAGAGCCCGTGTCCCACCACCCCGCCGACGCCCGCCCCCTCAAGGCCGTTCTGTTCGACATGGACGGCACCCTCGTGGACACCGAGGAGTTGTGGTGGCAGGCCGTCCAACACGTCGCGTCCGCCCAGGAGTACGAGCTCACGGACGCCGACCTGCCCGACGTGCTGGGCCGCCCCGTGGAGCACACCGCGGCCCATCTGCAGCGCGTCACCGGCGCCTCCGCCGCGGCGCTCTGCGCCGACCTGCACCGGGAGTTCGCGTCCCGCGTCGAGTCCCGCATCGTGCCGCGGCCCGGCGCGCTCGAACTGCTCGACGAACTGCACCGGCAGGGCATCCGCACCGCCCTGGTGACCGCCTCTCCGCGCGCCGTGGTGGACATCGTGCTGCGCAGCCTGGGCCCCGAGCGGTTCGCGGTCTCCGTCACCGCCGACGACACCCCGCACACCAAGCCCGCCCCCGACCCGTACCTCGCGGCGGCCCGTGCCCTGGGCGTCGCGCCCTCGTCCTGCGTCGCCGTGGAGGACACCCCGACCGGCGTGGCCTCGGCCGAGGCCGCCGGCTGCCCGGTGCTCGCCGTCCCCTCGCTCGCCCCCATACCCGCGGCCCCGGGGCGCACGGTGCTCGACAGCCTGGAGCGGGCCGATGTCGCGCTGCTGGAGGCCATGGTGGGCGGAGGGTCGTTCCTCGTCCCGGCGTTCACCACCCGCAACGGCCGTGCCGGCGAGCCGTTCCGTGCCACCGTCGCCGGGCTGTTCCGCGGCGCCGGGGCGGTGTTCGCCAAGGCCGCGGGCCCGGAGTGGGTGCAGGTCGGTGCCGACGGCACCCTCACCGGCACGCCGACGGACGCGGGCACGTACGAGGCCGTCGTCGCGGCCGCGGGCGGGGCGAGCGTCACCGTCCGCATCCCCGTGGTCGGGACGGGCGACCGCCTGGTGAGCCGGCTCAGGGCGATGAGCTGGAACCTGTGGCTCGGCGGCACGCCCGTCGCCGACCACCGCGCGAAGCAGCTCACGGTCCTCCTCGACGCCGACGTGGACATCGTGGCCCTCCAGGAGACCGCCGGAACCTCCGCGAAGGAGCTGGCGGAGGCCCTCGGCTGGGACCATCACCAGGCCGGCCATAACCTCGGCATCATCAGCCGCTACCCGGTCACCGCCCGCTTCGGCGACCCCGCCCCGTCCGGCTACGGCGCCGCAGGCGTCACCGTCCGCCTGGACGACCGGGACGACCGGGGCGACCGGGACGGTGCCGTGCAGGACGTCACCGTGTGGAGCGCACACCTCAACTACACGCCCTACGGCCCCTACGACGCGTGCTTCGACCGACAGCCCGTGCCGGCGCTGCTCGAACGCGAGGAGGCCTCCGGGCGGGTGGCCGAGATCGCAGAGGTCCTGCGGGCCATGTCCGGCGACCTCGCCCGGTGCGACACCACCCCCGTACTGCTCATGGGCGACTTCAACACGCCCTCGCACCTGGACTGGACACAGAAGTCCGCTCCCCTGCACGGCGATTACGGTCCCGTCCCGTGGCCGGTCACCCGGGCCGCCGAGGAGGCCGGGCTGCGCGACAGCTACCGCATCGCCCGCCCCGACCCGGTGCGCGACCCGGGCACCACGTGGTCCCCGCTGCACCCCCGGCACGAGGACGGCAGCGGACGGCCCGAACCCCAGGACCGCATCGACTACGTCCTGTTCGCCGGGAGCGGCCTCGACGTACAGGACTCCGTCACCCTCGTCACCGGCACCCCGCGTCCCTACCCGGACATCGCGGACAACGTGTGGCCGTCGGACCACGCCGCGGTGATCACGACCTTCACGGTCCGCTGATGGTGTGGTGGCTCCTCGCGGGCGCGATCGGAGCCGAGGTCACCGCCACGGTGGCGCTGCGCGCCTCGCACGGCTTCAGCAGACTCCTGCCGTCCGCGGTGGTGGTCGTCGGCTACGTCACCGCGTTCTTCCTGCTGTCCCGGGTGCTGAACCGGGGCCTGGCCCTGGGGGTCGCGTACGGCATCTGGTCGGCGATCGGCGTGACGCTGGTGTCGGTCATCGGCGCGGTGTGCTTCGGCGACCGGCTGACGTGGACGCAGATCGGCGGCATCGTCCTGGTGGTGGCGGGGGTGCTGGCGCTGGAGCTGGGGCGGGGGGACTGAGGTGGCGGGGTGGTGTCTCGGCATCGCACGCCGTCATCGCCGAAGGCGACGCACCGTCCGCCCGAGCCGGCGACGGAGGCGGCCGGCAGTCGGGCGGCGCCGACCCGGCCGGTTCGTCCGGCTCGGGCCGGTATCACGACGACCACCCCACGCCGGGCCGTCCGGCGAGACGACCGGCGCCTGGCGGTCGGCCTGCGCCCGCACCTCGTGATGGGCGTCGTAGGCGGTGATCCGCATGCCCTCCTCGTAGGAGGCGAGCGCTGCACGCACGGCCGAACCGGCCACGCCACGGCGGCGGGCCAGGGCCGCGAGCCAGGTGAAGAAGCCCATCACCGCCGCGAGACAGCCGATCAGTATCAGGTAGGGCACGACGTCACCTCTGCTCCACGGACCACTGCTTCACGACCGCTCAACTCCCGGCCGTACCGCCACAGTTCCCCCGCACCGCGAGCCGTCACCGCGTGGGGTCGAACGCCCCCGTCGCAGGCCCGTGATCCCTCTCCCGGGCTCCCCGCACGGAAGGAAGGTCCTCCGTCACATGGTTGGCGGAGCCGTCCCCGACGGGGAGTCCCATGGCCGTGGCGACGTTCGCGCGCAGTCCGGGCAGCTTCTTGTAGAGGGCGTTGCCCGGGCACTCGGTGGCGAGGGGGGTGCCGGGCTGGTTGAGGTCCCGGTGGCCGACGATCGCGGTCATCGGGGAGAGGTCGTACCGGTCGCACAGCCAGGCGCACGTGGCGACGAGTGTCCGCCATTGCGCTGCGGGCGGGAGTTCGGTGATGTAGGTGCCCTCGTTCTCTATTCCGATGCTCGCGGTGTTCCAGTTGGCCACTTGCGCGCCGATGACGTGCTCGCCGTGCCGAATTGCTCCGGCGGACCGGTATCTCCCCTCCATGAGGAATCCGCCGCGGCTGATGGTCAGTTGCTGGCCTATGTCGTTCCACCCGTTGTTGTGCATGTGGTCGTACTGGCAGTCCCTGGACAGCTGGAATGCGTGCTCCAGCGAGTAGTCCGTGGAGTTCGGATAGTCCATGTGGTGAACCACGATCAGCGCCGGTGCGAAGGGTTCCACTCTGACGCCGCCGGGGTCGGCCGGCGGGACGGCCCTCCACTCCTCCCGGGTGTGGAGCCTGGGGCGGTGCACCGGGCAGTCGTCCGCCGGTCTCGTACGCGCCTCGGCCTCCGGGGCGGACAGGGTGTTCCCGGCCGTCACGGCCACTCCGCCGGCCAGCGCCCCGCTCAGCAGGCCGCGGCGTCCTATCCGGGGTTTCCTGGATTCTCCGGTCACGGGTCAAGGTCCTTTCCGTCCCTTTTCCAAGGTCACCAGGGGCATTCGACGGCCACCCCCGCCGACTGTAACGCCGGTGCCATGGCCTCCGGGAGCCCCGGGACGTCACCGGAACATCGCCCACCGGAGTGCCCCTTCCGGGTGAATCCGAAAGTCGGACGGTCTCACCAGGCCGCGCATGAGACACGTTGTCCGTTGCAGGAACGGTGCAGGAACGGTGCATTCGTTCGGTGAAGTCGGCCACTGAAGTCGGTCGCTGAAGTCGGTGAAAAGGACGGTTCATGGGCGCCATGGGCGACGTGAAAGAACGCAGCTATGCCGCCTGGCTGGTGGACGAGGAATTCCCCCGGCACGGGAACCGGGAGGCCGTGGTGCACGGCGGCCGGCGGCTGACCTACGCGGAGTTGGGCGAGACGGTCCGGCGCATGGCCACGGTGTTCCGGTCCCTCGGTCTGGGGCCGGGGAACACGGTGGCGCTGGCCGGCGGCAACCGGACCGAGGCGGTGTGCGTGCCGTTCGCCGCGCACCTGGCCGGGGCCCGGTTCCTGCCGATGCCCGCGGACCGGGGGCCGGCCGAGTACGCCAGCATCGCGGCGAACGTCCCCGCCGACATGCTGATCGTGGACGACCGGATCTCGGCGCCGTGCGCGGAGGCGGTGACGGCCGCGTTCACCGGAGCTCAGCTGTGGTCGCTGGGGCCCGAGGGACCCGCGAAGGACCTGATGGCCGCCGTCCGGCAGACGCGCCCGCCCGCGGACCCGGAGTGGGCGGAGGCCGGAAAGGTGGAGACGGTGCTGTGCACCGGAGGCACCACCGGACTCACCAAGTGTGTACTGCACCGGCACCGGCTGTACCGGACGATCCTGGAGCATCCGTTCCTGCCCGAGCCGGTGCGGCTGCTGGTGACCAGTCAGATCGCCCACGTCGGCGGACTGTACGGGCTGACGAGCCTGGCCGGGGGCAGCACGCTCGTGCTGCTGGACCGCTTCACGCCGGAGGCCGTGACCGCGGCGCTGGCGAGCGAGCGCATCACGGCGATGATGCTGATGCCGCCGATGCTGTACCGGCTGCTCGACCATCCCGCGCTGGCCGGCGTGGACTGCTCGGGCCTGCGCCGGATCATGTACGGGGCCAGTCCGATCACCCCGGACCGGGCCCGGCAGGCCCTCGACCGTTTCGGGCCGGTGCTGTGGCAGCTCTACGGCATGACCGAGGCGTTCGGCATCACCGCGCTGGACTCGCCCGACCACACCGTGGACGACGGCAGGCTGCTGCGCTCGGCCGGGCTCCCGTTCCCCGACATGGAGGCGAGCATCCGTGACGAGCAGGGCCTGCCCGTGCCGCCGGGGCAGGTCGGGGAGGTCTGCACGCGGGGGCCGCGGGTCATGGAGTGCTACGTCGGCCAGCCGGAGGCCACCGCCGCCGCGTTCCACCCGGACGGCTGGCTGCGCACCGGCGACCTGGGATACCGGGACGAGGAGGGCTACTTCTTCCTCCTGGACCGCCGCAACGACGTGATCATCACCGGGGAGTCGGGCTCCGCCATCTACTCGCCGCTGGTGGAGAACGCCCTCGCCACCCACCCGGCGGTGCGGGCCGCCGCGGTGATCCCGGTCCCCCACCCGCTCTACGGCCAGGCCGTGCACGCCGTCGTCGTCACCGACCCCGGGGCCCGTGTCCCCGCCGAGGAGCTGCGCAGGTGCATCCTGGACGAACTGGAGCGTCCCGTCTATCTGCCCGCAAGCTTCGAGTTCGTCGACGCACTGCCGCTGACCCCCATCGGCAAGGTCGACAAGACCGCCCTGCGTGCGCCGTACTGGGAAGGTCACCCCAGTCTGCTGCACGGGGCCACGTCGCCGGAGTCCGGCGAGGCCGGCTGACCGGCGGGGCAGCCGAAGGCGACGGTGGCCCGGGTGGCGGTATCCGCGCTGTAGCCGATGATGCCGTCGCCCGTGGCGGGTTGCGCGCGGATGGCGTTGCCCCCGTACCCGTGCGGGGTGACGAACAGGCCCCACACCGGAGTCCAGTCCTCGGTCGCTCCCGTTCCGGGGTCGACCACGGGCTCCGCGCAGGGGACGACCCTCCGCTGCACGACGTGCCCCCGGCCGGCGCACCGGCGCAGGGCGTCGGCCCATTCCCGTTCCGGGCAGGCCCACCCGGCGACGACTCCCGCACCGGCGCGTCCCCGGCACGGTTTGAGCACGAGGTGTTCGCGCTCCGCCACGCACCGGTCGACCAGTGAGGGGGTCAGCAGTCTGGTCCAGGGCAGGATCCGGTCCGTCAGCCGGCGTTCCTGCGCGGACAGGACGGCGTCGCAGCGCGGGTCCGACAGCAGTGCGAGGGCGCCCTTGTTGGAGAAGAGGGTGCTGTCCACTCCGGTCCACAGGATCGCGTTGCCCGCCCGCTCGGCGTGGACGATCGCATCGACGCGGTCCTCGCAGCCGGACGTCTCGTCGAGCGCGAAGTACCGCAGCACCACGTCGACCCGTACCCGGCCGACGAACAGCTTCCCGCCGCTGTCCCGCACCTCGCTCAACTCGCCGAGAAGCACCTCCAGTCCGTGCTTCCGCAGCACCTCGACGGTGGGGGCCAGCGGCCGCCGGTAGCGGGCGAGGGCGCCGGGGGCGCACACCAGCGCCACCACCGGGGACGGGCGCGGTGCCACGGCCCGCAGCGTCGCGGCGACGTGTTCCCCGGTGCGCACGTGGCGCAGCGCGTGCTCCGCGGCGAAGCGGGCGAAGTCGTCCATCCCCAGCAGTGTGCGCGGCAGTTCGCCGAGCTCGATGCCGCCGACTCCCCCGGCGATGTTGAACTCCAGCAGGGAGAAGCCGTGTTCGCCGCGGTGGAGGTCGGCCCGCCCGAACCGGGCCCGCGGCTGCTGTGGCGCCCAGCGGCGCAGCAGCGGCACGAGGGCCGGATCGCCGCCCAGTGCCGGCCAATAGGCGTTGAGTTCGCCGTCGAAGAGGCGGTCGGGCAGCGAGGCCAGAATGTCGAAGAGGGACAGCAGGTCGTCCGCCGCCGCCTGCAGGGCGGGTTCGTCGACGAACAACGGCCGGGCCAGCAGCCGTGCATCGCGCAGGGACATCGGCAACTCTGCCCCGGCCACGGCGTTTTTCAGGCCGCTCCGGTCCGTGCGGCACAGCTCCAGATAGCGGGCGGTCGCCTCGTTCACGATACGGACGTGCCGATCAGGCGGCCGACGACGAAGGTGACGGCCGCCGCGAGTGCGCCGACGAGGACCTGCCGGGCCGCCGAGCGCCAGGCCGAGCGGCCGTTGAGCAGCCCGATCCCCGCCCCCACGGCGGCGAGCGCGACGAGGAACAGGCACACCGCGGCGACGAGGGCCGTCGCCCCGCCGGTGACGAGGTACGGGAGGATGACGACCAGCGCGCCCAGGGCGAAGGTGAGCATGCTCGACACGGCGGCCGACCAGGGCGACCCCAGGGCGTCGGGGTCGAGGCCCAGTTCCTCCCTGGCCAGGGTGTCCAGGGCGACCTCCCGGTCGGCCATGATGGTGTCGGCGACCTTCCCCGCCTCCTGCTTGCTCAGCCCCTTCGCGCGGTAGAGCAGCACCAGTTCCTCGCGCTCGGACTCGGGGTCCTCCTCCAGTTCCTGGCTCTCCAGGCCGATCTCCCGCTCGTACATCTCCCGTTGCCCCGACATCGAGACGTACTCGCCCGCCGCCATGGAGAAGGAACCGGCCAGCAGGCCCGCCACTCCGGCCAGCACGATGGCGGTGCGGGAGGAGCCTGATCCGGCGAAGCCCATGACCAGGGCGGTGTTGGAGACCAGGCCGTCGCTGACGCCGAAGACGGCGGCCCGCAGCGCGCCCGAGCGGTCGCCCCGGTGCCACGTCTCCCGGCGGGCGATGCCCTCCCTGACGCTGGGGCGGCTCTCGTTGAGGCGGGAGAGGGTGCGGGCGTGTCCCCGTTCCTCCCCCGCCATGCCGGGCGCGGCGTCCGGCTCGGCGTCGTAGGTGCCGGCGTCGGCCTTCTCCGACCGTTCCACCAGCGGCAGGACGGCCGCCACGGACCAGTGGTCCGCGATCCGGCCCAGCAGGCGGGTGCGCAGCGGCACCGTCCCGGGCGGGGGCACCTCCGCTCCCGCGGCCCGCAGCCGGCCTTCCCAGTGCGCGGCGTGCCGCCGCTCGACCGCGGCGAGTTCGCGCAGGACCTCACGCCGTTCGCCGGTCTCCGCCTGTGCCAGGCGCTCGTAGAGCGCGGCCGCTTCGCGCTCGCTCTGCAGCAGTTCCCGCCAGCGCCGGAGCCGGGAGGCGTCGGGCTGGTCGCTGGTCGGATCCGGCATCATCGCTCCTCGGCGTCGGCTCCCGTGTCCGAACGGTAACGGGACGCGGCCCGCAAAGATCGCATTGGTCGCGTGCCCCGTCGGTCAGGGGGTGATCCCGCCGCCGTGCGCCTGCCTGTTGTCCAGGCAGCACCGGACGAAGTCCCGGACGACGGGGTCGGTGTCGCCGGCGGGTGCCCAGGCGACGCCGACGCGGCTGGGGCCGATGCCGCTGACGGGCCGGTAGACGATGCCGGGGCGGGCGTAGAAGCGGGCGGCGGATGCGGGGGCGAGGGCGATGCCGTAGCCGTTGGCGATGGCGCTGAGCCATTCGTCGGGCTGGTCGGTGACGGCGCCGATGCGGACCGGCCGGCCGTCGCGTTCGCCGGCGGCGAGCCAGTGGTCACGCCAGCTGCCCGTCTCGGGCGGGGCGGCCACGAACGGCTCGTCCCACAGGTCCCGGAAGGGGATGCACGTGCGGGCGGCGAGCGGGTGCGCTGCGGGGAGCGCGACCCAGCGGGGTTCGGCGAACAGCACTTCCACGCGCAGGGCGTCCTGGCCGGGAAAGGGGAGCCGCAGCAGGGCGGCGTCGACGTCCGCGGCGGCGAGGCCTGCGGTCGGGTCCGACCATGCGGACTGCCGCATGTCGACGCGCCAGCCCGGCCGGTGCCGGGTGAATGCGGCGATGATGTGCGGGGTGGCCTCGTTGGCGGCGCTGGCCAGGAATCCGACCCGCAGCACACGGGCCGCCCGGGCGGCGGCGCTGCGGGTCCCGTGCAGCGCGCGGTCCCAGCCGTCCAGCAGGGCGGGCGCCTGCTCCGCCAGGGCCCGGCCCGGTGCGGTGAGCGCCATGCCGTTCCGGGAGCGGGTGAAGAGCCGGACGCCGAGCAGGGTCTCCAGGCGGCGGATCTGTTTGGTCAGCGCGGGCTGGGACACGTACAGGCGCTCCGCGGCGCGGGTGAGGGTCCCTTCCTCGGCGACGGCGAGGAAGCAGCGCAACAGCCGGGTGTCGACGTCCATGCCGTCAGGTTATGGATACCGGTATTGGACGCCCGGCCGGGGGTGCGACGAGGCTGTTCCCATGCTCATCGCCTACACGGTTGTCACCGTGCTCACGATCGCGGCCAACGCAGGGATGGCCGTCGCCGACTTCGCGAAGGCCGGGTTCGTTCTCGCCAATTCGGCCGCCGTCCGGCTCCCGCCGTCCTCGCTCCCGCTGCTGGCCACGGCGAAGGCCGCCGGGGCGGCCGGTCTCGCGCTGGGGCTTCTGGGGGCCCGGGCCGTCGGAGTTGCCGCCGCGGCCGGGCTGGTCCTGTTCTTCATCGGCGCCGTGGTGGCCCATGTCCGCGCCCGGGTGTTCCACAACATGGCGTTCCCCGGAGCCTATTTGGCGATGGCCGGGGCAACTCTCGTCCTCGGCATGGCGCGATGAATTCCCCTGGCATGGAAAACGATCGAGAGGCCGCCATTCCTGGCGGCCTCTCGATCTCCGTGTGGAGCTAAGGAGAATTGAACTCCTGACCTCCTGCATGCCATGCAGGCGCTCTACCAACTGAGCTATAGCCCCTTGTTCTGTTGTCCGCCGGGTTCCCTTGGCGACACGCACACATTACACGGATTTTCGTGCCGCCTGCCAATCCGGCCGCGGGCCGGGAGCCGGGCACCGTGAAGCATTCCGGCGCGCCTCCCTCGGCAGGCTTCAGGCAGGCCTGTGCCTGGTGGGGGTCCTTCGTTGCGGTCATCGCGGTCGACAGATAGACCTCCGTGTCGCGCCGGCTCGCCGCCGTGACCTGTTTGGTCTCGGTGCCCGGCAGGGACAGCTCCGCCCGGTCGCCGAGGCGCAGTTTCACGGCCCGCACCCACACGGCTCCGCACCGGGCGGAGTACCGGATGTCGAGCCGCTGGCCGCCGGCCGCGCGGCGGGTCGTGAGCGTGTCCACCAGGCCCTGCGCGCCGCACCCCATCTCGTTGGGGTCCCGGCCGTCGCACTCGTCCCCCGTGCAACCGGGTGCGTAGGACTGCGGGTACGAGGGGGCCGCCGCGGTCCTGCCCGCTGCGCGGCTGCCGGGCTCGCTCCCCTTGGCGGTGAGGAACAGTTGCACGGCGGCGACGGCCACCACCACGGCAGCGGCACCGGACAGGACGACCGTCCTGCGGGAGCGGCCCGGCGCCCTCCCCTTGCGGCCCGGAACCGGCCCGTCCGCGCGCTCCTCGGCGACGACTTCGCGGGCTGCCGCACCCGCGGGCACGGCGGCCCGGCCGCTCCACCCCTGCTCCGCGAGCTCCCACAGGGCCAGGAGCCGCCCGGCCGGCTCGTCCGCCAGCCGGCACAGGGCGTCGACCGCATGCCGCGGCGGCAGCTTCTTGCCGTTGAGGTACCGCTCCCAGGACGACTTGCTGTACGGGGTGAGCTCCGCGAGCGCGGCCAGGCTCAGCCCCGTACGGCTCCGCAACTCCCGCAGGCCCTCGGCCAGTCGCACGCACTCCTCCGGAAGCGGGCGATCACCGCTCATCGGCGCAGTTCCTTCCAGGTGTCCGGCCCCACGATGCCGTCCACCACGAGATCGTGGTCCTTCTGGAAGTGCTCGGCGGCGCTCTTGGAGCGCTCGCCGTAGTCGCCGTCGGCGGTACCGGGGTCGTAGCCGTGGTACTTCAGCAGGCACTGCGCCTCGACGATCTCCCAGCCCGTGCTGTTGATCTCCATCAGTGCGGTGCGCGTCGCGCTGTACCCGGCACGCAACTCGCCGTCCTGGCGCCGGACGGTGCAGGGGTGGGCGCGGTGGGGCATGTAGACGAACATCGACGGGCTGCTGCTCGGCCGCGGCGTGCCGGCCTGCGCGTCGTCGCCCTGCCAGGGACGGGCGAGCAGCAGGGCGACGGCCAGCGCCACGGCCGGCACCGCCACCGCCCCGGCGAGCACCCAACGCCGCCCGGGTGCACGGCGGCCGGCCGTCCCCACCCCCGCCGCCCCGCCGGGTATCCCGTCGGGCGTCCCGTCCGCCCAGGCCTCCGCGGCGAGTTCGTGCAGCACCAGCAGCCTGGCCGGATCGACGGCGCACACGCGCGCCAGCTCCTCGACCGCGTCCCGCGGCGGAAACTGCCTGCCGTTGAGATAACGCTCCCAGGAGGAGCGGCTGTACGAGGTCTTGGCCGCCAGTGCGGCGAGACTCAGACCACTCCGGTCCTTCAGTCTGCGGAGCTGCACGACGAGTTGGCGCACGCGATCGTCCAGCGATCCGGGCAGTTCTTTCCAACGCCGCATGTTCCACCCCATACGCGTCGTGGTCCCCCGAGGCCGATGGGCCTCCTCTGCCGCACATGATGACGATGCACACACGCCGGTTCCGGTAAGCACCCGGTGGCAGCCGCGACTTCCGGCCACCTCGCCACCGCCGTCGCCGTCCCACCACGACCTCATCGGCCGGCACATCTCCGCAGGCAGGACCGTGGGACGTCCCACGATGACCCAATCCCCCGGGATGGACTGGCACATGAGGATGTGGCGCATCACAGTCATACCCGGAAGCCGGGCGGTGCGGTCCACCCCGCATCGCCCGGTGCCGCACGGGGGGATGCACGGCGGCCCGCCTTCCACGGGGGAGGAAGGCGGGCCGCCGTCGGGCGCCACAGCGCCCCGTAAGGGGCGCGGGGAACTGCGCGATCAGCCACGACGCACCCGCAGCCGAGGCTCCCGGGGCTTCGCCCCGGACCCCTGGGGTGGCGCGTCAACTGCAGGCCGTCGATGGTTGGTCGCGCAGTTCCCCGCGCCCCTTACGGGGCGCACAATGCACCACCGGCTCTGCTCCGGGGACCACGAAGCCGTACTCGTAGGCGAGGATGACGGCCTGGGTGCGGTTGCGGGCACCGAGTTTGGCCAGGAGATTGCTGATGTGCGTCTTGACCGTCTCCAGACTGACCACGAGCCGGTCGGCGATGCCGGGATTGGACAGGCCCTTCGCCATGAGCCGGAGGATCTCCAGTTCGCGGCCGGTGAGCGCGGGTCCTCCTCGTGGCGGCCGGGGCGGCGCGGGCCGGGCCGCGACGAGCCGGCGGACCGCGTCCGGGAACAGTACGGAGTCGGTCGTGGCCACCAACTGCACGGCATGGGCGATCTGTTCGATCGCGGCCCGTTTCAGGACGAAGCCGCTCGCTCCCGCGCGCAGCGCGTCGTAGACGTAGTCGTCGTTCTCGAAGGTGGTGATCACCACGACCTTCGGCGGGTCGGGCAGTGCGGACTGCAGACGCCGGGTGGCCTCGATCCCGTCGGCCCCGGGCATCCGCACGTCCATCAACACGACATCCGGACGCAGCTGTTCCGCCAGGGACACGGCTGTCACGCCGTCGGCTGCCTCACCGATCACCTCGATACCCGGCCGGGCCCCGAGCAGGATCTGCAGGCCGGTGCGGGTGATCTCTTCGTCGTCGGCGACGAGCACGGTCACGGTCATGCGCCGGACCCTAGCGGGATGCGGGCGTACAGCCGCCAGCAGGTGCCGCAAGGGCTGTCGAGTCCGCCGGCGTCACCGGGGTTGCCGGTGCCTCCGCCCGGCACGGGCCCCGCGGAGAACTCGCCCCGCAGCAGCGCCACCCGCTCGGCCGCGCCGACCAGACCCGATCCCCGCCTGCGGCCCGTAACTCCCGCACGGGCCGTACGGGATGCCAGGGCGCTGTGCCCGGTGAGCGGATTGGTGACTTCCAGTTCCAGCCGGTCGGGCGCGACCGCGACCCGCAGCAGGACCGGTGCCCGGGAGGCGTGCCGCAGCGCGTTGGTCAGCCCCTCCTGGACGATGCGGTAGGCCTCGCGGGAGACGCTCGCCGGTACGTGCGCCATGTCCCCGGTGACGTCGGCGTGCAGTTCCGTGCCGGCATCGCGGACCCGGTCCAGCAGAGCGGGGAGGTCGGCGAGGGAGAGCGGCGGGGCGGTCGACGCCCGGCCGTCCCGGAGCAGGCCGAGGACGTGGTCGAGGTCGTCCAGCGCCGCACGCGACACCTCCTCCAGGCCGACGAGCGCGCGGCGTGCCCGCGCCGGGTCGCTGGTCATCAACTCCCTCGCCACGGCGGCCTGGATGGTCGACGCGGTGAGCGTGTGGCCGATGGAGTCGTGCAACTCCTGGGCGAGCCGGTTGCGCTGGGCCAGCATCCGCATCTGCTCCTCGAGCGCGGCGAGCCGTTCGGCGGGCCGGTGCCCGAGCAGCAACGGCGCGAGCCGGCGCAGGAGTGCGGCCGCCGCCTTGCCCGCGAGGCAGGCCAGGACGAGAAGGACGGCCGCGGCCGGCAGGGTCCACGAGCCCCGCACCCCGCCCGCCACGTCGATGTCCGTCAGAACGGTGATCCGGTCGCCGCCGCGCAGCCATACGGCGGGCAGGCCGAAGGCCGCCATCAGCAGGAGCACCGCGACGGCGGTCGCGGCACCACCGGTCACGGCGTGCAGCAGCAGCCAGACGGACGTACGGAACCGGTTCGGCCACCGGAGGCCGGAGCCGGACACGTCGGCGGCGGGGGCCGGAAGGTCCGTACCGAGCAGGCCGTTGGCCAGCGTCACGGAGGCCCGGCGCGCGACGCGAGGCAGGCCGAGGGCCGCTGTGAGCACGGCGAGGGCGGCCAGGAAGGCGGCCGGCCGCCAGGCCTGCGGGACCACTGCGGCTGCCGGTACCGCCACGGGCAACGGCAGCAGCACGACGGCTGCGCCGAGCAGCACGTGCAGCGGGCCGCGCCAAGTGTTCGCGGTTCTCGCGGATTTCGCAGTTCTCGAGAACGGGGACGGGGACGGGGACGGGGAGGGACGTATCAGAACACGCACGGCCGGAAGTATCCCAACCAAGATCGTCCTGCCGCCTCCCCCGTGCGAGCCAGATCCGGATTCCCCCGCGCCCGCGATGTGCGGGGCACGTCACCGGCGTGAGGCTGGCGACGTGCTTGAGACGAAGACGAAACAGCAGCAGGCGGTACCGCTGACGGCCGGTGCCCCGAAGACGAAGGGGACGGCCTGGTTCCTGGTCCTGGCCTTCGGAGGAACCTGGGCCTACATCCTCATCGCGCACTTCGGGTGCGGCCTGTCGATGGTCAACCCGCTGGCGCAACTGCCGTTCGGTGTCATGCCGGCCCTGGCCGCGGTCGTGGTACGCCGCTGGATCACGAGGGAAGGCTTCGCCGACGCGGGCCTGGCCCTGCGCCTGAGGGGCGCCTGGCCGTACTACCTGGCCGCCTGGCTGGGCCCACTGGTCCTCGCGGCGGCCTCGTGCGGACTGGCGGCGGCACTGGGCCTGTGGCACCCCGACCTCTCCGCGCTCGACGAACTGGCCGGCGGCATGCCCGCCTGGGCCTTCGTCGTGGCCCTCATGCTCGTGGTCCCGCTCCTGACACCGATCTACGCGGGCGAGGAATTCGGCTGGACCGGCTACCTCAGACAGCGGCTGTTCCCGGGACGTCCGGCCCTGACGACCGCCGTCACCGGTCTCATCTGGGCGTCGTGGCACTACCCGTTGGCGCTCACCGACTACATCTCCTTCCCCCGTCCCCTGATCGGCATGACGGTGTGGACGGGGAGCTTCCTGCTCCAGGAAGTACTGCTCGCATGGCTGTTCACGCGAAGCCGCAGCATCTGGGCCGTGAGCCTGGCCCACGGCGGGAACAACATGGTTCTCTCCCTGCTCACGGGCACCCTCCTGGGCTCCGAGGCCGGAACGGGGACCGGCGGCGGGCTCGACGTGACCGGAGTGGCGCTCATGACGGTCGCGCCCATGGCCGTCGCCTGCGCGTGCACGATGCGGCCGTCGCGGCGCGGCTCGAAAGGCCGCGGGAGGCTGTCCTGAGTCGGCCGCCCACGGCCTGTCCGGCGGAACTTCGTGCCCCGTCAGGGGCGCGGGGAACTGCGCGACCGGCCACGACGCGCCCGCAGTCGAGTCCCCCAGGGGGCTTCGCCCCGGACCCCCGGGGCAGTACGTCGACTGCGGGCCGGCGGTGGCTGATCGCGCAGTTCCCCGCGCCCCTACGGGGCGCGCGAAGATCCGTCGGACACGCCCTAACCCTGCGTGCCCTTCTGGTCGACGGGGTACAGGCCGAGCCGGCCCTCGGGGTCGGCGGGGTCCGCGCCCTTGACGTCACCGACGTAGAGGCTGATGCGCGCCTTGTAGCGGTCGAGGGCGGCGCGGTCGCTCATGAACTGGCCGAGGCCGAGCGGGTTCATGTTCGGGTAGTCGAAGATGCCCTTGCGGCCGGCCGGGGTGGCGACGTCGGTGCGGGCACTCCAGCCGTAGGACGTCTGCTGGTACTGCTTCGACAGGACCCAGCTCATGTAGAGCTTGGCGGCGGCCTTGTGCGGGGCGTCCTTGAGGATGGCGCCGGTCTGCGGCCACGCGACCCAGGGCGACTTCTCGGGGATGCTCGTCTTCGACAGGCCACCGGAGCTGCCCGAGCTGCCGAAGTTGGCCACATAGCCGTCCTTGCCGACCTGGGCGGAGGCGTCGGCGGTGCCGCGGACGAACTTGGGGTTCTGGGCCTTGAGCTTCTTCATGTAGTCGAAGCCGTATTTGTCGGTGAGTTGCTTGAAGTAGTAGAGGACGGCGTCGTCGTCGTTGGGGTAGGTGAAGACGAGCTTGTCCTTGTATTCGGGCTTGAGGAAGTCCTTGGCCTCGACGGGCGCGTTGTCGCCGAGCGTGGTGGCGGTGACGTTCGCGAAGCCGATGAAGAACAGGCCGGTGTAGTAGCCGTCCTTGTCCTTGATCTTGTCGTAGACCTTGTCCCAGCCGACCGGCTTGTACTTCTCCAGCGCGCCTTCCTTCTTCCAGCGCGGGAAGTCGTCGAGGGTCTGGAGGTGGACGACGTCGGCCACGACCTTGTGCTCGGCTATCTGGTTGTCGAGACGCGCGTCGTGGTTCTTGCTGAAGTCGACGACGGTGTCGACCTTCATCTTGGGGAACTGCTTGACGAACGCGTTCTTGAGGTAGTCGGCCTGGCCCGGCTTGTCGCCGCCCGCGTAGACGACCAGGCGGCCGCCCTCGGCCACGGCCTCCTTGTACAGCTTCTGCAGCTGCTCGTCCTCACCCGTGCTCGCGGAGGCGCGGTGGGCGGAGGGGGCGGCGGCAGCGACGGTGGCTCCGCCGGCGGCGAGCACGCCGAGGGCGACGGTTGCGGCCCATGCCTTTCGGGTGGACTTCACGACGACTCCTTCGTGAGGGGGTGCATGGAAGATCTTGAAAGTTAAAGAACTTCCTCGGCGTTCACCCTAGGGCGCGTTTCTTGAATTTTCAAGCAAGTGCATATATGCAGGTCAGTGCATACAGGATGCCGTGCGTCCGGGCGTCCTGGGACTGAGCGCCACCCCGCTCAGAAGGAGTTGCGAGGCTCCAGGAACTCGAGCCGGTTGCCGACCTTGTCGAAGGTGTGGAAGCGGTCGAAGCCGGGGATGCCCTCGTCCCAGGTGACCGGGTGGCCCTTGTTCTCCAGTCGCCGGGCGAGGTCGCCCAGACCGTGCACCAGGACCGCCGGGTGCGCCCTGCGGAACGGGCGGAAGTCGGTCTCCACGACCAGGTGGACCTCCAGCCGGCCGCCTCGGAACCAGCACCCGACCAGGCTGCTCGGTTCGATGGGCTTCTCCAGCTCGGTCATTCCGAGCAGGTCACCCCAGAACACCCGGCTCAGGCCCTCGCCGCCCGGCGGTATGGACAGTTGGATGTGGTGCACGCCGCTGAGGGCGAAGTCGCTGATGGTCTCGACGGTCATGATGCTCTCGTCTCGTCAGGGGTACACGTAGTGGTCGTCGTCACGGCTCCGAGCGCCGGTGGGCGCGGCGCCTCGGCGTCGTGTGGCCGACCGCCGTGCGGGCGTGGACGGGAGCGCCCAGAACCTGCAGAACCGGGTTGTGGACGGCGCCGGTTGCGACGCGCCCGACGGCCTTGCGGAGCATGGCGCGCACGGCCGGGGCGATGTGCGGCTGCGCGTGGCGGATGTGGAAGACGGTCAGTGCGGACATGAAGGTCACCTCCGTGAGGCGGCATGCCCGGTGCAGGCATGCGCAGTCGGTCAGGCGCGGGACAGTGCGGCCGTGTCGGCGATGTGGCGCGTTGCGGCCAGCGGCAGATCGGTGAACCGGGCGAGCCAGCGGGCGTCGTGGCCCTGGCGGGCGAGGAGGTAGGCGAGGTGCACGTACGGGTCGTAGACCGCGTGCCGGGCCCCTGCTGTCGCCTGTCGGTCGTCCGGGTCGTCGAGCAGGTACAGGCGCTCGGCGCCGTCGTGCAGGGTCAGGGTCACGTACGGGCCGGTGCGGAGGTCGTCCGGAACGGCCGGAGCGGTGGGGCGGTTGAGGAGGCGCACGGGGGTGAGCCCTCCTTCTCGGTGAGTTCGGTGAGGGGGCCTGGCCCCCGGGCGGCGGGAGAGGATGAGGTGGCAACCGCCGCCCAGGGGTGTCATGGGGCCGTCCGCCGGCACCGGGGCACGACACATCCCGGGGAAGTCGGCATACCGAACAAGGAATTCGGAACTCGGGATGCGGACGACAGCGCAAAAAGGCGCGCAGGGAAGGTCGTTACCGTGTACCGGAAGTCAGCAAGGACGCACGGGTACGGGGCCGACTGTGGCCCGGACTACTGCAACTGCTGGCATCCACGTCTCTCGCCTCCTCCCGGCCGGGGCGCACACAGGCGCCGGGGCATGCACGGCGTAGCCGCGAAGAGGCCTCACCGAACGAGATGCCTCATGCGTTCGAGCCTAGCGTCACGACACCGCACAAGCCCCGTCGCTTGACTCATCCTTGATGCCCCGGAAACAACTCGGTCCCGCCGCGCCGCAGACGATTGCGCCGGGGTGGACGGTCGAGAAGGATGGCGGCATGCCGATCCACGCCAGTCCGAACCCGGCCGGATCAACCGCCTCTTCGACGGCTGCGGGGCGCACTTCGCCGATCCGGACGGCCACAATGTGACTCCACCCATGACTAATGCCGCGGGTTTCCTGCGTCAGTGGCTAAGCCTCCGCGCAGAGGGCCAGCCCGGCCCTGTGCAGGACGTTCAAGGCGCCCACGTGGTCGGCGTTGCCGATGTAGCCACACACGGTGCACTCGAACTTTGCTTGGGTGGCGCGGTTCTCCGCCGCTGCGTGTCCGCAGCCTCCGGCGGCTGGCGGGCAGGTACGGGAGGTGTTGCGGGCGTCCACCGGGATCACTCGGCGACCGGCACTTTCAGCCTTGTTCGCCAGGATTCCCAGGAACTGCCCCCAACCCGCGTCAAGGATGCTTCGGTTGAGCCCGGCCTTGGCGGCGGCACCGTTCGCAAGAAACGCGCCGTCGTTGCCGGGGTCGGGCTTGGGCTGCGGGCTCTTGGTCATGCCCGCCGTGTTCAGCTTCTCGTGCCCGATCACGTCATGCTCACGCACGAGTGCCAGGGCAGTCTTGCGGTGATGGTCGAGGCGTTGGCGCCGGATCCTGGCATGCAGCTTGGCCACCTTGCGGGCAGCCGCCTTGTGCTTCCTGGTGCGGCATTTCGTGTGCCTGGGAAACGCCGCGAGGTGTCGCTGGGCTGCGGCCAGCTCGTCTGCCATCGATGCCACGAAGCGCGGATTGGCTACGTGGTTGCCGTGCGAGTCGGTGAAGAAGTGCACGGTGCCCATGTCGATGCCGACGATCGAGCCGGTGGCTGGAAGGGGTTCGGTGGGCACCTCGTCACAGGCCAGGATGACGTACCAGCGGCGCCCTTCCCGCTTCACCGAGGCCGTCTTGACGCGGCCCTTGACCGGGCGGTGCTGGTGCACGCGTACGTGCCCGACGCCCTGCAGGCGCACACGGACCTGCCGGTCGTGCGGGGTGGAGTCCCAGCGGCAGCCGTCCCCGTCCCTGGGGAAAGTCACGGTGTCGAAGTGACCTGCGCCCTTGAAGCGCGGATGTCCCGGCTTCTCTCCAGCCTTCACGCGGCGGAAGAACGCGGTGAACGCCTTGTCCAGCCGACGCAGCGTGGCCTGCTGGGAGCTGAACGACCAGCGGCCCTGACGCTCCGGGTCGAACGCCCGGATCTCCTTGAGCTGCGCAGACTGATCGCCGTACCGGATGGCCGTCTTCGACGGGTGCCGGTAGGCGTCCCGACGTTCCTGCAACGCGGCGTTGTACAGGCAGCAGTGGTCAGCCAGCATCGCCCGAAGCTTGGCTTCCTGACCGGCCGTGGGCCGGAGAAGGAACTTGTACGCACGTATCAAGCCCGTCCCCCTCCCATACGTTTGTGCCGATCAATACAGTGGAGTAACTGTACCGCCAGGCACTGACAACGCAGTGAGCTCCGATGCTTCGCACCTCCAGTCCAAGGATTCGATTCCCTCCACCGGCTAAAGCCGATGGCCCCCTCGAAAGAACTGCTGGAGATCATGACGCGGCCCTACGTCCGCGACCGCACCGCCGCCTGAACGATGCGGTAGAAGGGCGCGGCCGGTTCGTACCGCCCCAGCGGGTGCAGGTACTGCGCGGCCGCGTCCTGTGCGGAGCGGTCCAGGAGCAGGTCCAGTCCCCGTTCGGCAAGGTAGCCGGGGAGTTCGTCGGGGACGAAGCCGAAGGTGAACGGTTCCCCGGCCGCCCGCACCGCGCCCGCCCACTCGGTGACGCCCGCGAAGGTGCCGCTCCCGTCCAGAGCCCTGCGGTCCATGTACGTGAAGACGATCCGGCTGCCCGCCGCCGTCACGGAGGCGAGTGCGGTGAGCGTGGCGTGGACGGAAGCGGCGTCGAGGTAGTTCGTCACGCCTTCCCACACGACCACCGTGCGCTCGGGCTTCAGGCCTGCCTGCTGCAGCGCCGCGTCCAGGCCGCCGTGCGTCAAGTCGAGCGGGACGAAGCGGACATGGCGTCGTCGGGCGGCCGGAACGCGGCGAGCGACGAGACGGCGTTTGGCCTTCTGTGTTGCCGGGTGGTCGACTTCGAAGACTGCGGCCGAGCGGGCGGCGGGAAGGCGGAACGCACGGCTGTCGTATCCGGCCCCCAGCAGGACGACCTGGCCCACGCCCCCGTCGAGGGCGTCCGTGACCAGGTCGTCGATCAGCCTCGTGCGCACCACCGCGGACGCGCGGGGCCCGGCCGGCCAGCGCTCGTCGATCCAGCGCTCGACCGCGGCCCCTGCCCGGGGCAGTCGGGCGAGCTCGGCCACCAGCCGGTGTCCCGTGCCCAACGATGCTGCCGCATAAGGGTCGGTGAACAGTCTCGGTCCGCGGCGTACCGACTCCAGCGCCCGGAACAGGGCCACATGCTGTGCTGTGCGACTCGCTCGGGCCTTCATGTTCCGATGCTACGAGGTGCCTCGGCCGACGGGGTGCACGTGGAGGTCCAGTCCGTTCGTCCCCGGTGTCTCCGTTCCCGGGAGCAGCCGCATGTCGTGGTCGTAGTCGTCGACGAGCGAGCGGAACGCGACCGGCTCGTCCGTGAAGAGACCGTCGAGCCGTCGGGCGTACTCCTGCTTCGCCGCCGCGAAGCGCTCGTCCGGCAGCTGGTTCGAGCCGAACACCGCGAACGGTTCGAGCGGTGCCATGCCGGTGAACCAGAACAGGCCGTGCTGCACGGGATGGAGGACGTCCGCCAGCCGCCCGTGGATGCCCCGGTCGGAGAACGCCGTCTCCCGGGCACCGGCGGTCACCGACACCAGCGCTCGCCGGCCGGCCAGCGCGCCCTCGCTGTAGGGCGGGGGTACCGCCGGGCCGTAGCCGAATCCGGCGGTGAACACCCGGTCGATCCAGCCCTTCAGGATCGCGGGCACCGAGAACCACCACAGCGGGAACTGCAGGATCACCGCGTCCGACCAGCGCACCTTCTCCTGTTCGGCCGCGATGTCCGGCGACAGCCGCCCGGCCAGCGTGGCGTGTTCGGAGGCGGCCATGACCGCCAGGCGCCGGTCCGGGGCGTGGCCGGGGAAGTCGTCGGCGTCCACTGCGGCCTTCCACTTCATGGCGTAGAGGTCGGACACCTGCACCTCGTGCCCCGCTGCACGCAGGTGCCCGACTGCGAAGGCGGTCAGGGCGGCGTTGAGCGATTGGGGTTCGGGGTGGGCGCTGACGACGAGGATCTTCTTGTTCTGCTGCTGCTTGTTCTGCTGCTGCGGTACGGCTTCGTTCATGCCGCCAACGGTCTCCCGGGCGCGGCCGGGCAGCCAGCACTCTGTTCGACCAGCGGATCCGTGATCCTGGTACTGCGAGGGCCACCCACCTCCGACGACTCATACTTGAGCGCATGAAGGGCGCAGACGACCGCATCACGACCAGTGGCAGCGACAGTGGCAGGAGCGACCGCGTCGACGGGATCGGCGACGACCGGCGGGCGCTCGGCAGCTTCCTGCGCGCCCGGCGGGGGCGCGTCGCGCCGGAGCACGTCGGAATCGACGGCGGGCGTCGCAGACGGGTGCGCGGGCTGCGCCGCGAGGAGTTGTCGCAGCTCGCGGGGATCAGCGTGGACTACTACGTGCGCCTCGAACAGGGCCGGGCCACGCAGCCCTCCCCCGAGGTGCTCGACGCGCTCGCCTCGGCACTCGGCCTCGATGCGGCGGAGCGGCGGCACCTCGCCACCCTCGCCGGGAACAGGCGCTGCCCCGCGCCCACGGCCCGGGTCAGCCCCCTGCTGCAGCGGATGCTGGACGGCATGGACCGTTTCCCGGCGTTCGCGACGAACCACCGCCTCGACGTGGTCGCCTGGAACGGCCTCGGCTCCGAGCTGCTCGGCGGCCTGGCAGATCCGGCCCGCCGCGACCGCAACCAGGCCAGGTTCCTCTTCCTCGACCCGGCCTCCCGGACCGTCCACCCGGATTGGGAGGCGAGGGCCGCAGAGGCCGCGGGCACGCTGCGGGTCTCGGCAGGGTGTTATCCGGGCGATACGGAGCTGACCGGGCTCGTGACCGGACTCTCCGCGCACAGCGCCGAGTTCCGGCGGATCTGGGCCAGCGGCGAAGTCGTGACGTGCGGGGCGGGGCACAAGCGACTGCAGCATCCGGTGGCCGGGCTGCTGACCCTGGACTACGAGACCCTGCACGTGCCGGCCGCGCCCGGCGAGACGGGCCTGGTCGTGCACGTGTTCAGCGCCGAGGAGAGCAGTCCGGAGGCCGCTGCTCTCACCCGGCTGAGCACGAGCCCGAGGCTTTAGGGCGTGTCCGGGGCACGAAGTCCCGCCGGACCGGGGGCCACGGCCGGTGATTCACACGTTGGCCCTGCCATAGGCCTCGCGAATCTCGGCGGGAACCCGTCCCCGGTCGTTCAGGCTGTAGCCGTTCTCCTTGGCCCACGCACGAATCTTCGCGGTGTCGGGGCTGCCGACCGTGGCGGTGCGGAGCTTTCCCCGTCCGCCCGGCCGGCCGCCGGTCTTCCGGCCCGCCTTCATGAACTCCGCGAGGGATTCCCGTAGTTTCTGTGCGTTCGCCTCGCTCAGGTCGATCTCGTAGCTCTTGCCGTCCATCGCGAACGTCACCGTTTCGTGCGCCTCGCCGCCGTCGATGTCGTCGATCAGCAGAACCTGCACCTTTTGCGCCATGACTGAACTCCCGGAAACTGGGGACTGGTTGACGGTACCCGGCATTGCCGCTGGGAGCGGAAGCCGTGTCTCCTCCGGCCAGCACGGTACCCACGGAAGAACCACATCATCCTTCCGGCGGCCCGCGGTCATCCTTCCGGTGCGAACGGGCCCGGCTTCCCGCGCCGGGCCCGGGTGTTTCAGCCCAGGCGCGTGAGCCTGGTCCCCGTCCCCGGCTCCTTGAGGTCCCGTTGAAGCTCGACGGGGACGTCGATCGCACTGCCGGTGCCGTCGCCGATGCTCAGCACTCCGACCTTCGTTCCGGCTGCGGCCGTGTGCGGAATCGTCGTGCCGCCGTCACCGAGTTTCAGCTTGACGGTGAGGCCGGTCCAGCCGACGACCGACACGGGTTCGGAGGTGACGACCGGCGTCCGCCCGCCGAGGCCGTCGTCGACGTGGCCCACGACGGTTCCCCTGCCCATCAAGGCCCGCTCCTGCAAGGCGTTCTGAGCCGCGACCATTGCCGTCTTGCTGACCGCGTTGACGGTGTCGATGACCGGCGGCTTGTGCTGGCCCAGGACGGCGCCCACGACGGTCACCGTCCGTTCTCCGGTCTTCCTGGTCGCAGCGAACAGCAGATTGCCGCCGGCTTTGGTGGTCGACCCGGTCTTGATGCCGATCGCATTGTCGAAGGGCACGAGGCCGTTGAAATTCCGCCAGGTCTTTCCCGAGGGGTCCTTCCACTGCGGCAGCCTCGTGATGTCCGTCAACGCCTTGATTTTCACCAGCTCGTTGCCCAGCTTCACCTGGTCCTCGGCGGTGCTGACCGTGGTCTCCTTCAGCCCGGAAGGGTCGGTGTAGGTGGTGTGGTTCATTCCGAGCTTCTCGGCCGCGGCGTTCATCTTGTCGGCGAATGCCTCCTCGGATTCCGAGTCCCAGCGCGCCAGCAGACGGGCGATGTTGTTCGCCGAAGGAATCATGAGAGCGGACAGGGCGTCCTTCAGTGAGAGCCTGTCGTTCTCCTTCACCGTGTTCAGCGTCGATTCTCCGGCGGCGTCATAGCCGCCCTCTTTCTGGGCCTTGGCGTCGACGGTGACGGACGGGCCGTCCGCGCCGGGTTGCAGCGGGTGTTCCCGGAGGATGACGTATGCGGTCATGGCCTTGGCCACGGAGCCGATCGGCACGGGGTTCTGCTCGCCGAACCGGTCCATGGTGCCCAGGCCGGCGACGTCCATCCAGCCCTGCCCTTCCGCGGGCCAGGGCAGCGAGGGGCTGCTGCCCTCGAAGGTGTACGTCGCATCCGCGGAAAGCGACAGCGTCGGGGTGGGCAGAGGACGCAAGGTCTGTACCGCCGATGCCACGAGCAGGAGCAGAAGTGCCGGCACCGCCCAGATCTTCGGCCGGCGCCCGGCCGGCCGGAATACGGCCGGTGGAGGCGGCGTATTCGTCGGTTCGGCCGGAAGGGTGAGCGGTTCTTGAGACGGCGCTACGGCCTCGGACGCGCGTCCCTGACGCCCAGTCGATTCGGGGGTGGTCACCGCTCTGCCTCCGTACGCGCTCCAAAGGTGTGCAAGACGCCGTTCCTCCCTGAGATCACCAACATTCGGAAGGACAGAACGCCATGGCAGGCCCGGCGGTTCCAGCAATTGTGGGGCAATTCCCCGCCGAAGGAATACACGCCGGAGCCGATGCCGACCGCCTTCGATCTTGTCACGGAACGCTCACATCACCGGCAATGACTCGTCATTTTGACCGGTCAGGCTAATGAGCGGCAGGGGCGGATATTCCTTTGTTTTGTCGTGCACCTGGTCGCACTCGAAGGCCGGCGCGGGGCGACACGGGGACAGGGCCCCGTGCGCCGCGCGCCGGCCGGTGTGCGCCTCCCGCCCGGCAGGCGGGTCTACGCGGGGGAAACGGCGTACTGGGCCACCCCGTTGCCGAACGACCAGTCGACCGTCTCGTTCTCGGTCAGGGTGACGAGCACGTTCCGCGGCTCGGTGCCCGCGTAGGCGTGGGCGAGCTCGGCGATGCGCCGGTACAGCGCCTGCTTCTGCTCGGGCGTCCGGCCCGAGCGCATGGTGATCGCGACGAACACGACGCCTTCGTCGCGGTGGATGCCGAGGTAATCCTCGTAGCGCAGCGTGCTGTTGACACCATCGTGCCCGACCAGCACCTGGAACCGGTCGTCGACGGGGATGCCGATCGCCTCCACCATGGCGTCGTGCACGGCACGGCCGAGCGCCTCCAGGCGGTCGCGGTCGGCTCCCAGTGCGTCAATGCGGACAAATGGCATGCCTGTACTCCTCTTTCACGTACGCGGAGGAGAGGGCCGAGCCGCTCCCCCGTACTCACGACCATGATCGTACATACTAGTAGGTACAGCGGGAGGGTCCGGGATTTGCGTGTACGGCATCGTGGAGTCACGCGCCGGTCGCCACAACGGCCCGGCTGATCGCCGCCGCGAAGCGGTCCGGGGCCTCCACCGGTACGAAATGGCCTACACCGTCGACGTGTTCGAGTGTGACGTCGTGGAAGAAGTCCCCGAGCCGGTCCGACCACGCCCGCCGGAACAGCGGGTCGTGTTCCGGCCACAGGACGGTCGTCGGGGCGGCGATACGGTCCGCGCGGGCAGGCGGTGTCTCGCCCAGGGACAGGGCCACCGCCCCGGCGCCCGCCCGGTACCACGCGACGGAGGCCGTGAAGGCGCCGGGAGATCCATAGGCGGCGACGAGGTGGTCCAGGGCACCCTCGTCGGGGGTGAACGACAGGCCGGACCAGTGCGACCAGAAGTGGCGCAGGTAGTCGCGCAGCGCCGCCGGCCGGCCGTCGAGGAGCTGCTCGGCCAGGGCGAGCTGATGGAACGGCTGGTACCAGAACTCCCGCTGTGCCTGCGGGTCGAGGATGCGGTCCCCGATTCCGGGCAGCGGCGGTGAGACCACCAGGGCGCGCACACGCTCCGGGTGCGTGCGCGCCACCGCCTGTGCGATCCGGCTGCCGATGTCGTAGCCGGCCAGGACGGGCCGCGCCAGGCCCAGTTCGTCGATGAGCCCGACCACGCTGCGGGCCTGGGCCGCGGCGTCGTACAGGTCCGGGCGGTGGGTGGCGTGCTTGTCGGAGTCGCCGAATCCCCGGAGGTCCGGGACGACGACGTCGCACGTCCCGGCCAGCAGCGGGACGACACCCCGGTAGTCGGTCCGGTCACCCGGCCAGCCGTGCAGCAGCACGACGGCGCCGCCGGACCCCGGCCCCGACCGGTCGTAGCCGAGGCGGAATCCGTCCACCGGTGCGCTGCGGAGCATCGGCGCCTCCTGAGTCGTGTCGCCCGCGCCGGGCTCAACCTACGCCTGCCACGCGGACGGCTGCACTCCCCCAAAAGATGGCAATGATTTCCAACTGTAATTGATATGAAAATCGTTTCCATCTACGGTGAAGGAGAGCGCGCCCCCCACCGTGCACCCCCCGCGCACCCGACTCCGACCGAAGGAGCCCCATGTCCGCCCCGCGCACCCCCCACCGCCCACGGCCCGTCACCCGGACCGCACTCGTCACCGCCCTGGCGGTCCTGACGGCGGCGTCCGCCACCGCCTGCTCGACCGTCTCCTCCTCGAAGACCAGCAACAACGCCTCCACCGACGACGGCTCCGGCAAGGGCAGGACCCTCCAGGTGGTGGCCGCGGAGAACTTCTGGGGCAGCATCGCCGCCCAGCTCGGCGGCAGCCACGTCCACGTCGCCAGTCTCATCACCAAGCCCGACACCGACCCGCACGACTACGAGCCGACCTCCGCCGACGCGCGCACCGTGGCCGGCGCCCGGTATGCGATCGTGAACGGCATCGGCTACGACGCCTGGGCCGACAAGCTGCTCGCCGCCAACCCGGCAGGCGGGCGCACCGAGTTGAAGGTCGGCGACCTGGTCGGCGTCAAGCCCGGCGGCAACCCGCACCGCTGGTACTCCCCCGACGACGTCCACAAGGTCATCGAGAGGATCACGGACGACTACAAGAAGGCCGACCCCGCCGACGCCGCCTACTTCGACGAGCGCAAGGCCGCCTTCGAGACCAAGGATCTGGGCTCGTACAACAAGCTCATATCCGGCATCAAGCGCAAGTACCACGACACGCCCATCGGTGCCTCGGAGTCCATCGTCACCCCGCTCGCCGAGGGGCTGGGCCTGAAGATGCTCACCCCCGAGACGTTCCTCGACGCCATGAGCGAAGGCACGGACCCCACGGCCAAGGACAAGGCCCTCATCGACGACCAGATCAAGAACAAGCAGATCAAGATCTACGTCTACAACAGCCAGAACTCCACACCGGACGTGCAGGCCCAGGTCAAGGAGGCCAAGGACGCGGGCATCCCCGTCGCCACCGTCACCGAGACCCTCTCCCCCGCCGGGGCCACGTTCCAGCAGTGGCAGACCGCCCAGCTCCAGGACATCGAGCAGGCCCTGGCCAAGGGCACCGGGAGGTGAGCCGGGCCGTGGCGCAGGTGGCGAAGATGACGGACGAGACGCCCGCACCCGCCCCTCGCACGGGTGGCGAGCCCGTGCTCGCACTGCACGACGTCGCCGTGCGCGTGAGCGGACGCACCCTGTGGTCCGGTGTGAACATCCGTGTCGCGGCGGGCGAGTTCACCGCGGTCCTCGGCCCCAACGGGGTCGGCAAGTCCACCCTCGTCAAGGTACTGCTCGGTGCACAGCCGGCCGCAGCCGGCGACGTACGAGTCCTCGGGGCGCGTCCCGGCGAGGCCAACGACCGCATCGGCTACCTGCCGCAGCGCCGCACCTTCGACGCCTCGATGCGCATCCGCGGGGTCGACGTGATCCGCATGGGTCTGGACGGCGACCGCTGGGGCGTACCGCTGCCCCTTCCCGGTGCCCGTCGCCGGGCCGCCCGTGAGCGCGTCGCCGAGGTCGTCGAACTGGTGGGGGCGGGAGCCTACGCGCACCGGCCGATCGGGCAGTGCTCCGGCGGCGAGCAGCAGCGGCTGCTGATCGCGCAGGCGCTCGTGCGACGGCCCCGACTCCTGCTGCTGGACGAGCCGTTGGACAGCCTTGACCTGTCCCATCAGGGCGGGATCGCCGCGTTGATCGGACGCATCTGCCACCGGGAGGGCGTGGCCGTGGTCATGGTGGCCCACGACGTGAACCCGATACTGCCCCACCTCGACAAGGTGGTGTACCTGGCTGCGGGCCGGTCCGCCGTCGGCAGCCCTGGCGACGTGATCACCTCCCGCACTCTGACGGAGCTCTACGGGACGCCGGTCGAGGTGCTGCGCGCCTCCGGCGGGCGGCTGGTCGTGGTCGGCCGGCCGGAGGCGGCAGGAGGGGGCCACGATGGCGGCTGACCTGGCCTCCCCTCCCTGGTCGTGGAACCTCGTCGACGACTTCCGGCTGATGTGGTCCTACCCGTTCATGGTCGACGCCTTCCGTGCGGGGGCGATCGTGTCCGTGGTCTCCGCGGTCGTCGGATGGTTCGTGGTCCTGCGGCGGCAGACCTTTGCCGCGCACACCGTCTCCGCCGTGGCCTTCCCCGGTGCCGCCGGGGCCGTCCTCCTCGGATTCGGGGCGGTCTACGGCTACTTCACCCTCTGCATCGCCGCCGCCCTGGTCATCGCCGCCCTCCGGGGCGGCGGTGGCCGCGAGGAGTCCGCGCTGACCGGAACCGTGCAAGCCTTCCTGCTCGCCTGCGGGTTCCTCTTCATCGCGCTCTACAAGGGGCTGCTGGAAGGACCGCAGACGATCCTGTTCGGCACCTTCCTGGGCATCACCACGACCCAGGTGACCATCCTGTTCGGCGTGGGCCTGGCCGTTCTCGCTGCGCTGGCACTGATCGGCAGGCCGCTGCTGTTCGCCTCCGTCGATCCGCAGGTCGCCGCCGCCCGGGGCGTTCCGGTGCGGGCGTTGTCCGTCGGCTTCCTCGTCCTGCTCGGTGCGGCGACCGCGGAGGCCGGCCAGATCACCGGAACCCTGCTGGTCTTCGCGCTGATGGTGGTCCCCGCCGCCACCGCCCAGGCCGTCACCGCCCGTCCGGCCGCAAGTCTCCTTCTGGCCGTGCTGTTCTCCCTTGCGGCCACCTGGCTGGGGCTGACCGCCGCCTACTACTCGCCCTATCCGCTGGGCTTCTTCGTGACGTCGTTCGCCTTCGCCGGGTACGTTCTCGCTCTGGGTCTGCGCGCACTGCGCGACAGGCCGGGCAGGCGGGCCCGGTGCACGGGTGCGGCCCTGCCGGTCGAGGAGGTTGCCGGATGACCGTTCTGTCAGCGGCCGGCCCGCTGTCGCAGCCGTTCTTCCAACACGCCCTGCTCGCCGGGACGTTGATCGCGGCCGGGTGCGGACTGGTCGGCTACTTCCTCGTCCTGCGGGCCCAGGTGTTCACCGCCGACGCGCTCAGCCACGTCGCGTTCACCGGCGCCATGGCCGCCCTCGCCTTCGGCTGCGACCTGCGCCTCGGACTGTTCGCCACAACGATCGCCGTGGCCCTGCTCTTCAGCACGCTGGGCCGGCGGTCCCGCCCCGACGACGTCGTCATAGGGAGCGTCTTCTCCTGGGTCCTGGGGCTCGGCGCCTTCTTCGTCACCCTGTACACCGCCTCCCGCAGCACGGCCAACGGCACGGCGGGAGTCAGCGTCCTGTTCGGGTCGGTCTTCGGCATCTCCGCCGGACGGGCGGTCACGGCCGCGGTGCTGGCCGTAGGCGTGTGCGCGGCGATGCTGGCGATGGCGCGTCCGCTGCTGTTCGCCACCGTCGACGAGGCCGTGGCCGCGGCGCTCGGCGTTCCGGTGCGGCTGCTCGGCCTCGGCTTCCTCGCCGTGGCCGGGGCAGCGGCCGCCGAGGCCGCCCAGGCGGTCGGCTCCCTGTTGCTGCTCGGTCTGCTGGCCGCCCCCGCCGGGGCCGCGATCCGCCTGACCGACCGCCCGTACCGGGCACTTGCCCTCTCCGCGGGTCTCGCGGTGGCCGAGATGTGGGCGGGGCTCTTCACCTCGTACGCCGTGCCGAGAATGCCGCCGAGCTTCGCCGTCATGGCCGCCGCCACGGCCGTGTACGCCGCCACCTTCCTGATACGGCGGCCGGGGCGCCGTTCCGGCGCACGTTCCCCCGACCGCACCGCAGCCCCTATGGGGGCCTGAGCGAAGGCACTTTGCGATGGACGGCAACAGACCGCACCGCTCTCCCCTGCCGGACGTGGCACTGATCGGACGGTCGACGCAACAGCGTGCCGTCGTGCTCGGCGCCCTCCTCGTGGCGGAAGGTTTCGTCAGCGCCCAGGCCCTGCACAAACGGCTGGTGGCGGACGGTTCGCCCGTCGGCCTGTCCACCGTCTACCGCACGCTGAGCGCGCTGGCCGGGGCCGGCCGTGCGGACGTCGTCCGGGACGTCAACGGCGAGCGGCTGTTCCGCCACCGTGCCGGCCCCGTCCACCACCACTACCTGATCTGCACCGAGTGCGGGCTCAGCCTGCCCGTCCCCTCCGAGCCGGTGGAGAAGTGGGCGGAGAGGATCGCGCGGTCCTCGGGGTTCGCCGACGTCCGGCACATCGTCGAACTGGCCGGTGTCTGCCCGGACTGCGGCCGGGACGGCGTGCGGCCCCCGGGCTCGTGAGCGGATGTGCCCGCGGGAGCACACCCGCCCGTCGGGTCATGCGAACCGGGAGCCGGGGACCGGGCCGCTCGCCGGCACCCGTGTGCGGTCGCCCTGGAGCCAGTGGGCGGCCGAAGCGCGGACGAAGGCGGCGAAGGCCTCGTCGTGGTCCTCGGGAGCCTCGTCCTCGGCGTCGTCCTCGGCGGCATCGGCCCGGACGATCCCGGCCGCGATCTCCTCGGCCGGCCGGGAGTCCTCCGCCGCATGCTCCACCTCACCGTTCTCCCCCATCTCCAGATGGGAACCCCACGGCGGGACCACGCTCTGGACGAGCAGCGCCGCACTGTCCGGCGTCACCGGCGGGGTGTCCGTCCAGCAGGAGGCGTGCTCGTGCAGCACCTGACCGGCGGTGCGCTCGTGCAGGGCGGTCAACAGCTCGGGGTCCGCCTCGGACAGGTCGTAGGCGACCACGACCGTGTCGGTGCGGGCGGGCTCGAACGGGACCGCGGGCAGGCCCAGCAGCTCGGCCGCCGCCAGGCCGAGGATGTGGCTGGAACGGTCGGGCAGGAGCGAGACCGTGGTGGGGTGCAGGTCCGCGGCGGACAGCGCGGTGCGCAGCCGCAGCAGTCCCTGGCGGCACAGTTCGGGCGAGTCCTGGAGCCAGGCCCAGCGCCCGTTCATCCCCGCGCCGAAGCCGTACGGGGACAGGGTGCCCAGTACCGTTCCGGCGATGACGAACTGCCAGCCGCGCAGGTCCTGTTCACCGAGCAGGGGTGTGGGCACCGGCGCGGAGGCAGCGCGCAGGGCCTCGGCGCGCCGGACGATGCGCTGCAGGCGCCCGTGTGCGGGGTGCCAGCGCTCGTCGTCGGGTGCGGACAGCAGGCCTGTCTGGTGCCGGGCCAGATCGAGGCGGCCGGCCATGGCCGCGTTCCAGGCGAGCAGGTAACGGTCGGGCCAGTCGCCGAGCGTCTCCTCGCGGGTTTCGAGGACCGCGGCGGCCCTGTCGTGACGGCCGGTCTCCTCGTAGGCGGCGACCAACTCGCGCAGGACCGCGCCCGATTCGGGGACGAGCTCCAGCGCGCGCCGCAGGGCGGGCACGGCGGCGTCCGGCAGGCCGCGTTCGATGCAGGCGTACCCGTACTCGTAGAGGGCCTGCGGCTGTTCGGGCTCGGCGGCGGCCCGGCGGGCCGCCTGCTCCAGGTCCTCGAACCCCGTTGCGGCCGCGGCCCGGGTCAGCAGTGCGGCCAGCTCACCGATCGGCAGCTCCTCTTCGCGGCCGCGAACCAGCCGTAGCGCACCGGGGACGTCGCCGGCGGCGACCAGCTCCAGGGCCTCGGCTATCTCCGGGGTCTGCGGCGAGTTCTTCTTCTTGCGTGCGAACATGCGGACCATGTTCTGCCACGAATCGGTGCAGATGCAAATGGATTGACTGCCCGTTCAGCTTGAGTTTTAACCTGTCGTTGGTTCTCCGTCCCAGCGGAACCAAGCGCGGTCTTGGTCGATGTGGAGGAGGAATTCGGCAACGGGGCCTGACGGTGACATGAGGGTCAGGGCATTTTCGATGCGGTCGTAGGCATCGTCGAATCGTTCGAACTCCTCGGCCTCGACGAGGGCGTTGACCTCGTCGAACCAGAGCTTGAACCGGCCGAAGGCCGGCTCGGGGAGGAAACGGCCGCGCAGCCAGGGCATGTCGGCGTCATCGATGGTGATGGTGCCGACGAGGGTGCCGCCGCTCATCAGCCGCCACACGCTGTCGGGATTGGTCATGCCGGCCTCACGGGTTCACTCCTGCGACTTCCTCACGTAGCCGTGCACCGCACGGCTGTCCTCCCCGAAGAGGGCTGTCGCAGGTCAGGGTACTGCCGAGCTGCGGACGGGCGGGCTGGCGTTCAGGTAGACATCCCCCGAGGGGCAGCCGACGAACGGGACCTCGAGTGCTCAACCGGTGTTCGTTGCGGTCCGGCGGGCCAGGTGTCGGTCGTGAGGGCTGCGGCGTAGGGACGGGGCCGGGCTTGTCAGGGCCCATGAAGCCCGGTTTCCCATGCCTCAGTGGAGCTCGGTTTCCCATGCCTCAAAGGGCGGATCGACCCGGTAGCCAGGATCACAGTAGCCGCGGATCCATTGCGCCGCCCGGTGCTGGGCATCGCCCTCGTTGACAACACTGCCCGCCTCGTCGACCTGGAGAACGTTGGTGAAAACCGCGAAGGCCATCTCCAACGCGGATCCGGACGCCATGAGCTCCGATTTGTAGTCGATCCCGTCGAGCAGGTCGAGATCGATCGTGCCGTTGGCGATGTAGAACGCGAAGAACCTGACAGCGGAACGTACATCGACGGGAAGGTGCTCCATGGGCACATCATGCAAGGTGGTCGGACCACCGACATCACCCCCCTCGCCCACCACAATCATCCGCCTCCGCCACCTGAGCTTCCCCATCCAGCAAGGACGCACGTCGGCGATCCGCCGCCTCGTGATCCAGGCCCCGTCCCACCGCCCAACTCGCTGCCGAGAGCGCAGAGATCTGGCGACACTGCCCCCCGTGACCACTCACGGTGAGCACAAGCCCTCACCGTCTACGGTTCCGGCGGCCGCACCCGATGTATGTACCGTCGTTCGCGGTCGGCCGGCCCATCGACGACCGCCGACTGCTCACCGAGCTGAGCGCGAACGCGTCTCGCTCACTGTGCATTCCGACACCGGAAGAGTCGCCTCACTGTGCAACGGAACACCGGATGCTGTCCCCGCACCGCCATAGGTTGTACACCGCGGTCCCCGCAGGGAAGAACCGCACCACGCAACCGTTTCTGATGCATTGAGGGATCCTGTGATGAACGCACTCAAGAAGACGCTCATGGGCGTCGCAGGCGCCGGCCTGGCCGTCTCCTCCGTTGTCGGTGGAGCCGGCACGGCGGCAGCGGGATCCAACGGCCAGCAGATCGTCTACCACAACATCAACAGGCCCGGCTTCCCCAACCCCTACTCGATCCGGGTCAGCGGGACCAACCAGAACGGCATACAGGTCACCTCGCGCTGCTTCTACACCGAGGGAGGCGAGTGGACGAACCTCGACGGCTACTGGTGGGTCGGAAAGGTCTCCTACACCACGTATTACAACGCCAAGTGCGACGGCGCTTCGATCAATTCCGGCAGCATCGTGGTCCCGAAGGAGCGGACCGGCGACTGGGTGGCCATCACGACCTGACAGACACAGCGCGGTACCACCCTGTGCGCTCCCGCTCCCGATTGCGCCCGCTCTGCCTCAGCCAGGTCGAGGACGTGCCGCGCGACCCACGGATGGTGCGCGGCGCTGCCGATCACCAGATCGTCCACGACCACATCGAGCAGTACGGCGAGCAGTCGGCGTATGGCCAGCCGGGTATGGCACTGATCCGAGGAGCGGCCGTTGCGGCCGTAGACGTGGCAGAACAAACGGTCCGCGCTCGTGGGGGCCGTCGGGGCGGAGCCGGCGGCTGATGTCGGCCGCGAGGACCAGGTGCCCGTCGGCGGCCTGAGGCATGGGCAGGCCGGCGAGCACCTGCCGCAGCCGGGACGTGTCCACCAGCTCGAACAGCTCGTCCCCGCGCGCGGTCAGTTGAAGGCGGCCCCAGCGTCCGGCGAACGCCTCAGCGCTGCACGACGCAGACGGAGATCAAGGAGCAGGTTCAGGCGGCGACGCGGCAGGCGAGCTGAGTGTCCAGGGCGGCGTGGAGCCAGTCGTGGGCGGCGCCGGGGGTCGGTTCCGACGACGGGCCGGAGAGTTCGGCCTTGAGCTGCCAGTACCGGTCGATGCGGGGTTCCGCGGCCAGCATGGTGCCGAGACGGTGCCGGAAGGCGGGGGTGTCGCGTGTGCCGCAGGCGCGGGCGTGGGCGTCGACGAAGGCGTCGAGTGCCTCGCCCTCGCGGGGCGGCCGGCCGGTCTGCAGGTCCGGCGATGCCAGGGCGAACGCCTCGATGAGGCCTTCGTAGAGCACGGCCGGCCGGTAGTCGCCGTCGGGCCGGTGCACTTCGGGCTGTTGACGGTCGTTGCCCGCGCAGGAGCCGGTGACGAGGGCGTGCATGCGGGCGAAGGCCAGCACGTGGGCCGGTGCCGGATCCGCAGGAGGCTCCGGAACCGCGCGTTCGAGGATGGCGGAGACCAGCCGCGCCGGGAGCCGTGCGGGCAGCCAGTACCGCCAGAAGCGCGCCATGGGCGCCGTGTCGGGCGGGGTGGTCATGGCGCCGACCAGGAGCAGCCGTTCGGCGCGCTCCTCGGGGGTGCAGTTCCGCAGGAGCTGCAGGGCGGCCTCCCGCCAGCGCAGGGCGGCCAGTCGGGAGCCGAGCTCGCGCAACTGCCCGGCGATGGCGTCCTCCAGGGCGTCCTCGCTGTCGAGGACGCGGCCCACGTCGGGGACGGGCAGGTCGAGCGTGCGCAGGGAGCGGATCATGCGCAGCCGGTCGAGCGCCTCGGGTCCGTAGCGGCGGTGGCCGCCGGCGCTGCGGGCCGCTTCGGGCAGCAGGCCGCGGTCGGAGTAGAAGCGGACGGTCTTGACGGTGACGCCTGCGTGCTCGGCGAGCTCTCCGATGCTCCACATTCCGTCAGGGGACACGGTGTCGGGCCTCTCTCGGCGGGAGTTCCCAGTCTAGTGGGCCCCGCTCACGGTCAAGATGTGCGGCCCGGTTCCCCCTCAGTGGTGAACTCTGGCATCACGGGGACTCGGAAGGGAAGCACCTGGCCATGGGATCCCTTCCGCAGCCGCAGTTCCACATGCCGTTCCAGTCCCGTCTCAACCCTCATGTCGACCAGGCCCGCGCACATGTCAAGGAGTGGGCCCGGCAGATGGGCATGTTCGACGAGGAGTACCTGGAGTGGCCGCAGAGGTGGAGTGAGGAGAAGTTCGATCAGGCCGACTTCCCGTTGTTCATCGCCTTGACCCATCCGGACGCCGATGCCTGCGAGTTGGACCTGGTCACGGCCTGGCATGTCGCGCTGTGGTTCGTCGACGATCTGTTCCTGCCGCTCTACCGGCGCGACCACGACCAGGCGTCGGCTGCGGCCCAGGTGGAACGGCTGATGCTGTTCCTGCCGTTGGACGGATTACCGCGGCCGCTGAGCCCGGGCAATCCCGTGGAACGGGCCTTCGCCGCTCTGTGGACCGGCACGGCCGCCACCATGAGCCCGCTCTGGCGCGACCGGTTCATCAGCAGCGTGCGGCGCTTCCTTGACGGGGTGCTGTGGGAGCTCGAGCACGTCGACCGTGCGGTGACCGACCTGATCGAGTATCTGGGGGCCCGCCGCGACTTCGGCGGTCTGCAGTTCACCGCCGTGCTCATGGAGCACGCGATGGGTGAACTCCCTCCGGACGTGCTTCGCTGCAGGGAGTTCCGCACCGCCGTGGACGCGTTCGTGGACGCCATCAGCCTCCACAACGACATCGTGTCCTATGACCGGGAGATCGATGAGGGCACCGTGGGCAACAACGGTGTGGAGGTTGCCCGCACGGCCCTCGGGCTGAATCTGCGTGACGCCGGTGCCATCGTCGATGCCCTGCTGACCGCCAGGGTCGACACTCTGGCCGAGGCCCCGGCGGCCGTGCCGCCCGAGGCGGTACGGTTCGTCGAGTCCCTGCAGGAGGCGCTGGCGGGCTCGTACTTGTGGCACGAGCTGACCGGCCGCTTCGGCCGGGAAACGGCCGGAACCCTGGGGAAACCCTGTGGGCTGGGCACGTCCGCGGCCTATGCCTTTTCGGGACAATGACCGGCCGGGCGCCGGTCAGGCCGTGAGCGCGGCCGCCCGGTCGCGCAGTTCGGCCAGGGCGATCTGCAGCAGGGGGTGCCCTTCGCTGCCACGGCGGACGGCCGTGAAGACGCGGCGCGTCGGTCCCGGTCCGCGCAGGGGGCGGACGGCGGGGGTGAGGGCCGGGCGGATGCCGTGCAGGGCCGAGCGCGGGACGAGCGCGACGCCGGCGCCGACGGCGACCAGGGCGCAGACGGCGGAGAAGTCGTCGGAGAGGCACTCGACGCTGGGCTGGAAGCGGGCCTCCTCGCAGGCGCGCAGCACGGCCTCGTGGACGGGATTGCCCGGCCAGGGGGTGATCCAGGGGTCGTCGCGGAGGTCCGTGAGGTCCACCTCGGGCTTGTCGGCCAGCCGGTGGCCGGGCGGCAGCACCGCGTCGAAGGGCTCCTCGTACAGCGGCGCGTACAGCAGCTGGCGGCCGCCGGGGGCGAGGGAGTCGCGGTGCTCGACGGCGACGGCGATGTCGGCCCCGCCGTCGGCGAGCAGCCGGGCGCTGGCGTGGCCCTCGGCGTCCTTGACGCGGACCCGCACGTGGGGCGCCCGCCGTCCCAGGGCGGCCACGGCGGGGGCGACGACCTCGGTGATGGAGGTGGCGAAGGCGGCGATGGTGACTTCGCCCGCCAGGCCCGTGGAGCACTTGGCCAGGTCGGCCTCGGCCCGCTCCAGCTGGGCGGAGATCTCGTCGGCGTGCCGGGCGAGGACGCTGCCGGCGGCGGTGAGGCGGACGGTGCGGCCCCGGCGCTCCAGCAGGGCGTGCCCGGTCTCCGCCTCCAGGGCGGCCAGCTGCTGGGAGACGGCCGAGGGCGAGAGGTAGAGGGCGTGCGCGGCCGCGGTGACGGTGCCGTGGTCGGCGAGGGCGCGCAGGACGCGCAGGCGGCGGGGGTCGATCACCCGTTCACTATCGCATTCGCCCACGGCATTCATGAAGCCCTGCTTCACAAGTGGTGTGGAAAAATGTTGATGGACTTCACAGCGGTGCACGGCGCAAAGTGATGTTCCATGAGGGCATTGGTGAAGACCACGGCTGGGCCGGGTCTCGAACTGACCGAGGTACCGACGCCGCAGGCGGGTCCCGGGCAGGTTCTGATCAAGGTACTGCGCACCGGCATCTGCGGTACCGATCTGCACATCGACAGCTGGGACGACTGGGCGGCCCGTGTGGTCCGCGCCCCCCTCGTCGTCGGCCACGAGTTCGCCGGCGAGGTCGTGGAGACCGGCCCCGGCGTGAACGCGGTCAAGACCGGCGACATCGTCAGCGGCGAGGGCCACCTGGTCTGCGGCACCTGCCGCAACTGCATGGCCGGCCGCCGTCACCTGTGCATCCGCACGGTCGGCCTCGGCGTGCACACCGACGGCGCGTTCGCCGAGTACGTGGTCCTGCCCGAGTCGAACGTCTGGGTCCACCGGCACGAGATCGACATCGACGTCGCCGCGATCTTCGATCCGTTCGGCAACGCCGTGCACACCGCGCTGTCCTTCCCCGTCCTCAACGAGGACGTCCTCATCACCGGCGCCGGCCCCATCGGCATGATGGCCGCGGCCGTCGCCGGCCACGCGGGCGCCCGCTCCACCGTGATCACCGACGTCAGCCCCTACCGGCTCGCCCTGGCCCAGAAGATGGGCGCCACCGTCGCCCTCGACGTCAGCAGCCGGCGCATCGCGGACGTCATGCCGGAGCTCGGCATGACCGAGGGCTTCGACGTCGGCATGGAGATGTCCGGCCGCGCCGACGCCCTGCAGGACATGATCGCCACCATGTCGCCCGGCGGCCGCATCGCCGCCCTCGGCCTGCCCACGGGCGACGTGAGCATCGACATGGCCACGGTCGTCACCCGCATGCTGACCCTGCGGGGCATCTACGGGCGCGAGATGTTCGAGACCTGGTACGCGATGTCCGTCCTGCTGCGCAGCGGCCTCGACATCTCGCCGGTGATAACGCACCGCTTCGGTTTCGAGCAGCACGCCGAGGCGTTCGCGACGGCCCGCTCCGGCCAGTGCGGGAAGGTCGTCATCGACTGGACCCGGCCGACCGCCCCCTGACGCCGCCCACCCCTGACGCACGACCACACGAGGAGTCCCCCATGTTCGACGGCATGCGCGAGCACCTGCGCCAGGAGCTGCAGGACATCCGCGACGCGGGCCTGTACAAGTCCGAGCGCGTGATCACCAGCCCGCAGTCCTCGGCCATCAGCGTCGGCGACGGCAAGGTCCTGAACTTCTGCGCCAACAACTACCTCGACCTCGCCGACCACCCCGAGGTCATCGCGGCCGCGAAGCAGGCGCTGGACGACTGGGGCTTCGGCATGGCCTCCGTCCGGTTCATCTGCGGCACCCAGGCGCCGCACAAGGAGCTCGAGGAGAAGATCTCCCGGTTCCTCGGCATGGAGGACACGATCCTCTACAGCTCCTGCTTCGACGCCAACGGCGGCGTCTTCGAGACGCTGCTGGGCGCCGAGGACGCGGTGATCTCCGACGAGCTCAACCACGCGAGCATCATCGACGGCATCCGCCTGTCGAAGGCGGCCCGATTCCGCTACCGCAACCGCGACATGGCCGACCTGGAGCGCTGCCTGAAGGAGGCCTCCGGCGCCCGCCACAAGCTGATCGTCACCGACGGCGTGTTCTCCATGGACGGCTACATCGCCCCCCTGGACGAGATCTGCGACCTGGCCGAGCGCTACGGCGCCCTGGTCATGGTCGACGACTCGCACGCCGTCGGCTTCGTCGGCGAGGAGGGCCGCGGCACCCCGGAGCTGTTCGGGGTGACCGAGCGGGTCGACATCATCACCGGCACCCTCGGCAAGGCCCTCGGCGGTGCCAGCGGCGGCTACGTCGCCGCGCGCGCCGAGATCGTGGAGCTGCTGCGGCAGCGCTCGCGCCCGTACCTGTTCTCCAACTCCCTCGCCCCGTCGATCGTCGGCGCCTCGCTGCGCGTGCTCGACCTGCTGGCCGAGTCCGGCGACCGGCGCATCCGGCTGCGGGAGAACACCGCGCTGTTCCGCAAGGAGATGACGGAGGCCGGCTTCGAGGTGCTGCCCGGCGAGCACCCGATCACCCCCGTGATGGTCGGTGACGCCGCGCTGGCCGCCCGGATGGCCGCGGAGCTGCTGGAGAAGGGCATCTACGTGATCGCCTTCTCCTACCCCGTGGTGCCCAAGGGCAAGGCCCGCATCCGCGTCCAGCTGTCCGCCGCGCACTCCCGCGAGGACGTGCTGCGCACGGTCGCGGCCTTCCGCGAGGTCCGCGACGCCATCGGCGCCACGGCCTGATCCGCGCCGCCTGCCCGCCCGCCCCGGATCCGTCCGGGGCGGGCGGGCGCGTTCCCGGGGGTTGGACGGCCGCCTCCGCCCGGGCAGGATGGGCCGTATGGCCAATCCGACCAGTCCTGACCTGGTTCCGTTCATCAAGCAGCGCGTCGTCCTGCTGACGACCTACAAGCGCGACGGCACGCCCGTCGGCACACCGGTCAACATCGCCGTCGACGGCGACCACGCCTACATCCGGACCTTCGGCGCGGCGTGGAAGGCCAAACGCATGCGCAACAACCCCGAGGTGGAGATCCGCCCCTCCACGATGCGCGGCGCGCCGACCGGGCCGCCCGTGCCGGCGCGCGCACGCCTCGTCGAGCAGGGCAGCGAGGAGAACCGGCACGCCGCGAAGTGCCTCGCCCGCAAACACCCCTTCCTCCACGGGGTGCTGGTGCCGCTGACCCATCGCCTCAAGCGGGACCGGACGCTGCACTACGAGTTGCGGTTCGGCGACTACTCGAACTCCTCCAAGTAGGCCGTCTCCGCCCGTTCCTGCGCCTGGAGCTTCACCCGCGTCCTGTCGATGTGGTCCAGGCCCTTCGTCTGCACCATCCGGTCGACGAACGCCCCTGCCAGCCCGGCGAGGAACTCCCTGGCGGCGGCGCGGTCGGCCGGTTTGCCGTTGCGCGCCACGTGCAGGTCGTAGGCCTTCATCGCCGCGTACGCGGCCGCCGCCGCCATCAGCTCGTGGCTGAGCCTGGCCCGGTGCGGGGCGTTGACGACCGTGTCGTAGGCGCCTTCGGAATCCTCGGGATACCAGTCCACGGGTCCAGGGTTGCCCGGCACGGTCGCGGCATCACACCGGGTGACGCAAACGGGTTACGGCGCGGTGCCGGGGTCCGGCCGGTCAGCTCCACAGGGCGTGGGCGAGAGCGGTGCCGGTGAAGACTGCGCCGAGGCCGGCGGCGACGCTGCCGAGCACGTTGGCGACGGCGAAGAACCGCGCCCCGTCCTCGGCCAGCCGCAGCGTTTCGTAGGAGAACGTCGAGTAGGTCGTCAGCGCCCCGCACAGGCCGGTGCCGAGCAGCAGTTGCACGTGCGACGACGCGGCCCCGGCCGCCACCGCGCCGGTGACCAGGCCGAGGATCAGGCAGCCGATGACGTTGACGGTGAAGGTGCCCCAGGGAAAGACGGTGTCGTGCCGCCTCTGCACTGCCCGGTCCGTCAGATACCGCGCGGGCGCGCCGACGACGGCTCCCATGATCACCAACAGCCAGCTCACGATCCGTGCTCCTTCTTCCTGTTCTTCCTGCGGCCGATGTGGCGGTGGACCTCGACCTCGTCGAGGACGACCAGGCCCTCGACGACCAGCTCGTCCAGCTGCGGCAGGAAGCCGCGGATGCGCTCCTCGGTGTCCACGATCACGATGGCGACCGGCAGGTCCTCGCTGAGCGAGAGCAGGCGCGTGGTGTGGACGAGGGAGGAGGCGCCGAAGCCCTCGATGCCCTTGAACACGCTCGCCCCGGCAAAGCCGGCGGCGTGGGCGCGGTGGACGATCTCGGTGAACAGCGGCCGGTGGTGCCAGGTGTCGTCCTCGCCGATGAAGATGGTCAGCCGCAGGGAGCTGCCGTTCAGCCGCGTCATCGCATCCTCCGGGAGATCAGGCCGCGGGTCGCGGCGGCGGCGGTCCATACCCCCGCCAGTGCGGAGAGCAGCGTGGCCGCGAGGTAGGCCAGGGCCGACCCGGGGCGTCCGTGTCCGACCAGCTGTTCGATGTCCACCGCGTAGGTGGAGAAGGTCGTGAAGCCGCCCAGGACGCCGGTGCCGAAGAACGGCCGCACCAGGCGGTGTGCCGCCCACACGTCGGTGATGACGACCATGAACACGCCGATGACCGCGCACCCCGTCGCGTTCACGAGCAGGGTCGTCCGCGGGAAGGCACCGGGGGCGGTCGGCCAGACGAGGGAGGCGCCGTAGCGGGCGGCGGAGCCGATGGCGCCGCCCAGTGCGACCACGGCCACGACCGGCCCCTGGCCCGAGGGCCGCCGCCGGGGGAACCGTCCCGCCTGCTCGATGCCGGGATCGGCGGGCTCCTGTACGGCCCGGACGTCGCGGGACTCTGTCACGATGCACTGCTCCTACTCGCCGGCACCCGGATACGGGTGCACTCGGATCGCAAGTAGGGACCGTTGGCGGCGGATGGTGCTGCGGTTCGGGTACGGCGGGCCCCACCGCCGTTCGACGCCTCCTGCAAGGGGCGCCACCAGCAGCCAGAATACCGCGCACCGCAGCGACCGGCAGGGCGTCCGGCATCGCGCTATCATCGCCATATGGCGATGACAACTCCCTCAGTGATTGTCGAGGAGCGGGGCAAGCTGGCGCCGGCTGCCGCGTTGTTCCGCTCGCTCGGCGACCCGGCCCGCCTCGCGATCGTGCAGCGGCTCGCACGCGGCGAGGCTCGCGTCGTCGACTTGGTCGACCAGCTCGGTCTGGCACAGTCGACCGTCTCCAAGCACCTGGCCTGCCTGCGCGAGTGCGGGCTGGTCGGCTCCCGGCCCGTGGGCCGGGCCTCGGTGTTCGCCCTCACCCAGCCCGCGCTCCTCGACGTGCTCGGCGCGGCCGAGACCGTGCTGGAAGCCACCGGCAACGCGGTCGCGCTGTGCCCCGACTACGGGCGGGAGGCCGACACGTGAGTGGCAACCGGCAAGACGACAGGTGTACTTGCGCACCCGGGTGCACGGATACGTGCTGCCGTCCGGCGGTGGCACGGGACGCGGCCTGGCAAGCGGCAGCGCGCAAGGCGAAGTTGCTGTCGTGGATCTCCCTGGGCTGCATGGCCGCCGAGGGCCTGGTCGCCGTCATCGCCGCACTGCTGGCCCACTCCGTCGCGCTGCTCGGCTTCGGCCTGGACTCGGTCGTCGAGGGCCTCGCATCGGTGGTCATCGTGTGGCGCTTCAGCGGCTCCCGGACCCTGTCGGAGACCGCCGAGGCCCGCGCGCAGAAGGCGGTCGCGGCCACCTTCTTCCTCCTCGGCCCGTACATCGCCTACGACGCCGTCTCCGCCCTGGCCACCGCCGAGAAGCCGGCCACCAGCCCGCTGGGCATCGCCCTGTCGGTCGCCTCACTGATCGTCATGCCGTGGCTGGGCCGGGCCAAGCGCCGACTCGGTGCGATTCTCGGCTCCGGCGCCACCACCGGTGAGGGCACGCAGAACCTGCTGTGCGCGTACCTCGCCGCCGCCGTCCTCCTCGGACTCCTCGCCAACACCCTCTTCGGACTGTGGTGGTTCGACCCCGCCGTCGGGCTGCTCGTCGCCGGCCTCGCCGTACGCGAGGGCGTCGAAGCCTGGCGCGGCGAGGAATGCGGCTGGTCAACTTGACCCGGTCGTGATCGGCCGGGTGTGGAGGTAGTGCCCAACTGGCTGCCGGGTGGGCTCCTCCGTCCAGTCACCCCTTTATGGGGTGGCAGGGACGCGTGACTCACGCCCCGCGTTCCACGCGGCCGCGCCCTTGCGGGCGAGGTTGCGGGAAGCGTTCCGGTCCGCGTGGGCAACGACCCCGCAGTTCCGGCAGATGAAGAGGCCCTGGCTCGCCCGGTTCTTCTTGTCGGTGTGGCCGCACCCGGAGCACTGCTGCGAGGTGTGGGCGGGAACATCGCAGACCGCGATCAGGTAGAACGCGCCGTCGCGTGCGATCAGGTCGGACTCGCCCTTACGGTACGCCCGGAGTGTTTTGAGTGCGTCAGCGGAGCAGACGAAGCGGATGTTCTTGATGCGTCCGACGGTGGTCCAGATGCTCACCGTTTGCGCATCGTACTGCCAGCTCAGACACCGGTCGTCGTACGGCTGCGCGGCCTCGGAACGGAAAACGACCGGCTTCGCCTCCGCCTTCCGGCGCCGCTCCGACCCGGGCTTGCCGAGGTTCCCGGCTTTGATGTTGCCCGCTCGAACGCCACCGAAGACACCCAGTTCGCTGCCTCGTTGACCGTGTGCAGAGTCGCCGACAGCGCGGCGGCCTGCCCGGCCTCCGGCAACAGCTTCACCTGCACAACGACCCTCACCCGAGCAGTCTATCGAGAGGCACTGACAACAGGGCGAGAACCGTGAACACGCGCAAGCCAGAGCAACATTGAGAAACGATTCCTCCCGGGCGTGCACACCCGGGGTTCCTCGCTAGGGCCTGTCCGGCGGATCTTCGTCGCGCGGCACCGCAGCGCCCCGTCAGGGGCGCGGGGAACTGCGCGATCAGCCACGACGCGCCCGCAGTCGAGGTTCTCGGGGCTTCGCCCCGGACCCCAGGGGCAATGCGTCGGCTGCAGGCCGTCGGTGGCTTGTCGCGCAGTTCCCCGCGCCCCGGACGGGGCGCGC
>NZ_JBSFWU010000012.1:0-99712 GCF_053594995.1 Streptomyces sp. NPDC002536 | reverse complement strand
TACTCCTTGAGCAGCGGCGGGACCGACGCCCCGCCGGGCGGCGGCGGGGGCGCCGGCACCGCGGGCTGCCCGATGACGGTCGGCTGCGCATGTCCGGTGCCGTCCGGGCCCCACACGGGAGGCGGCCCGAAGCCGCCCTGCGGAGGCTGAGGGCTCTGCGGCTGCGCGGGCTGCTGTTGCGGATCTTGCGGGTTCTGGGGCCAAGACATGCGGGACACCTTATGCAAGGTGTGTAGCCGAGGGATCGGTGGGCGGCGACAGCTTGGCAACACTTGCGCGGGACGCGCCCCGAAGGGGCGCGGGGAACTGCGCGACCAGCCACATCCGGCCCGCACCCGTCAATCCGACCCCAACACGGGCAAAAGCTCGGGCAGATGCCCGTCCGACGCAAGGGCAGCGGCCTGTCGCTCCTCCGGCACGTCCCCGTACAACGTCGTACGCGCCCGCGCAGGCCGCCCCGCGGCATCGGCTATCGCCACCAGATCCCGGATGGACCGGTACGAACCGTACGAAGACCCCGCCATACGGGAGATGGTCTCCTCCATCAGCGTGCCGCCCAGGTCGTTGGCGCCCGAGCGCAGCATGTCCGCTGCGCCCTCTGTGCCCAACTTGACCCAGCTCGTCTGGATGTTGGGGATATGCGGGTGCAGCAGCAGCCGCGCCATCGCCGTGACCGCGCGGTTGTCCCGGGTGGTCGGGCCCGGGCGGGCGATGCCCGCCAGGTACACCGGCGCATTGGTGTGGATGAACGGCAGGGTGACGAACTCGGTGAAACCGCCCGTCTCCTGCTGGATCTGCGCGAGCAGCCGCAGATGCCCCAGCCAGTGCCGCGGCTGGTCCACGTGCCCGTACATCATGGTCGAGGACGAGCGGATGCCCAGCTCGTGCGCGGTCTTGACGACCTCGACCCACGTCGCCGTCGGCAGCTTGCCCTTGGTGAGGACCCAGCGGACCTCGTCGTCCAGGATCTCGGCGGCGGTGCCGGGGATGGAGTCCAGTCCGGCCTCCTTCGCCTCGGCGAGCCACTCGCGGATGGACATCCCGGTGCGCGTCGCGCCGTTGACGACCTCCATCGGGGAGAAGGCGTGCACATGCATGCCGGGGACGCGCTTCTTCACGGCCCGCGCGATGTCGAAGTAGGCCGTCCCGGGCAGGTCGGGATGGATGCCGCCCTGCATGCAGACCTCGACCGCGCCCACGTCCCACGCCTGCTCGGCCCGGTCGGCGACCTGCTCCAGCGAGAGCGTGAACGCGTCGGCGTCCGTGCGGCGTTGGGCGAAGGCGCAGAAACGGCAGCCGGTGTAGCAGACGTTGGTGAAGTTGATGTTGCGCGTGACGATGTAGGTGACGTCGTCGCCGACCGTGTCGCGACGTACGGCGTCGGCGATCCCGCACAGGGCGTCCAGCGCCGGGCCGTCCGCGTGCAGCAGGGCCAGGGCCTGGGCGTCCGTGAGCTTCGTCGGGTCGTCGGCGGCCACGGCCAGGGCCTCGCGCACGTCGGCGTCGATGCGCTCGGGGACCATGCCCGGCGCCGCGGCCTCGCGCAGGGCCTCCCAGTCGCCGTAGACCTCGTCGAAGTCCTGGCGCCGGTCGCCGGTGCGGCCCTCGGTGTCGATGGCGCGGTGCAGATCCGTACGGCCGGACGGGACGAAGGCCTCCTCCGGCTCCTGCCACGGCAGGCCCCGGACCTCCACGTCCTCGCGGGCCAGGCCCGTCTCCGGGTCGGCCAGCGCGCGCACGTGGGGCAGCAGCCGGGGGTCCAGCCAGGGCTCGCCGCGCTGCACGAACTCCGGGTAGACCGCGAGGCGTTCGCGCAGCACGAAGCCCGCGGCGGCGGACTGCTCGGCGAGCCGGTCGATCTGCGGCCAGGGGCGCTCGGGGTTGACGTGGTCCGGGGTGAGCGGGGAGACGCCGCCCCAGTCGTCGATGCCGGCGCCGATGAGGCGCGCGTACTCGCCGTCGACCAGGTTCGGCGGGGCCTGCAGACAGGCCGAGGGGCCCATGATGTGCCGCGCGACGGCGACGGTGGCGACGAGCTCGTCCAGCTCGGCGTCCGGCATGCCGCGCATCGCCGTGTCCGGCTTGGCGCGGAAGTTCTGCAGGATGAGCTCCTGGATGCCGTGGTAGGAGCGGGAGATGCGGCGCAGCGCGAACAGCGAATCCGCGCGCTCCTCGTACGTCTCCCCGATGCCGATCAGCAGCCCGCTGGTGAACGGGACGGAGCTGCGCCCGGCGTCCTCCAGGACGCGCAGCCGGACGGCCGGCTCCTTGTCGGGCGAGCCGTAGTGCGGGCCGCCGGGCTCGCTCCACAGGCGCTCGGCCGTGGTCTCCAGCATCATGCCCATGGACGGCGCGACGGGCTTGAGCCGCTGGAAGTCCGTCCACGACATGACGCCGGGGTTGAGGTGGGGCAGCAGCCCGGTCTCCTCCAGGATGCGGATCGCCATCGCGCGCACGTACGCGATGGTGTCGTCGTACCCCTCGGCCTCCAGCCACTCGCGGGCCTCGGGCCAGCGGTCCTCCGGCTTGTCGCCGAGGGTGATCAGGGCTTCCTTGCAGCCCAGTTCGGCACCGCGGCGGGCGATGGCCAGGACCTCGTCCGGCGACATGAACATCCCGTGCCCGGCTCTGCGCAGCTTGCCGGGGACGGTGGCGAAGGTGCAGTAGTGGCACTTGTCGCGGCAGAGGCGGGTGAGCGGGATGAAGACGCTCTTGGAGTACGTGATGACGCCGGGCCGCCCGGCGGCCTCCAGGCCTGCGTCGCGCACACGCGCGGCGGAGGCGCACAGGTCCACGAGATCCGCGCCGCGCGCCTGCAACAGGACCGCGGCCTCGGCGACATCCAGCGCAACACCGTCCCGCGCGCGTTTGAGCGCGCGCCGCATGGCGTTGGCAGTCGGCCGCCCTGATTCCTGTGCGGGTCCCGGTCCCTGTGCGCTGGAAGTCATTGTCCGAGCATACGAGCGGACACTGACAGCGACACGTAGCGGAGGGCGAAGGTCCATGTGCCTCTCGTCACGTCAGACGGAGGCAGCCTCCGCAGGGTTGGGGCCACGCGCCGGCAACCCGTCAGCCACACGTCACAGGAACTCCGCATGCACGTCCAGCGCCCGCAGCACTTCCCCCTCGCCGCCCGACGGAAGCCCCACCACCGTCTCCTCGATCCCCATGTCCGCGAGGTGCGCGAGCTTCCCCGCCGAGGGGTGCACCGCATACGGCACCACCGCCGGCTCGCCGTGCCGCCCCGCCTCCCGCCACACCCGGCGCAGCTCCGGCAGCGTCTCGCGCAGCCCCTTGCCGCCGACGGGCATCCAGCCGTCCGCGTACTCGGCGATCGCCGCGAACAGCCGCGGCCCGGCCCCGCCCCCGAGCAGCGTGCGCGGCCCGACCAGCGGCAGGTCCCCCTTGCGCTCCCGCGGCGCCTGCACCGGCTTGGGATGCGCCCAGCTGGCCCGTACGGCCCCGAACTCGCCCACGTACGCCGTCGGCTCCTCCGCCCACAGCGCCCGCATCAGCGCCATCCTGTCGCGCACCAGACGGCGCCGCACCGGCCACTCCACCCCGTGGTCGGCGGCCTCCTCCACGTTCCACCCGAAGCCGACGCCGAAGGTGAACCGGCCGCCGCTGAGATGGTCGAGCGAGGCCACCTGCTTCGCCAGCACGATCGGATCGTGCTGGGCGACCAGGCAGACGCCCGTCCCGATCCCGATCCGGTGCGTGACGGCCGCGGCCTGGGCCAGCGCCACGAACGGGTCGTAGGCCCGCCCGTACTCCGGCGGCAGCGGCTCGCCCATGGGGGCAGGGGTGTCCCGGCTCGCCGGGATGTGCGTGTGCTGCGGCAGATACAGCCCGGCGAAGCCGCGCTGCTCCAGCTCCCGGGCCAGCCGGACGGGGCTGATCGTCTCGTCCGTGAGGAAGATCGTGGTGGCGATCCGCATGGGGCACCTCCGTCGCGGGGGCGTGTGTGACCCACGGTATGCCCTGACGGGCCGCCATGCCCCAGACGGACACGGGTGCGACGGCGCCTGTTCCGCGAGGCGCCACTCGGGCGTACGACGGTGGAGGTGCAGCCTCAGGATGGAGACCGACCATGCAGCGTCGCAACGTTCTCAAGATGACGGCTATCGCAGGAGCCGCGAGTGTGCTTACGCTCGAAGGCGTGACGTTCGCTCACGCCGACGGGACCGGTTCGCGATCCCCCGGCGAAGAGACCCGAAAGGTCACCGGCCGGCTGACGGCCGGTGCTCCGGACTTCGTCCACCTCCCCGTGGAAGTCCCCGGCGGCGTCCGCGAGATCGCCGTCTCCTACACCTACGAGAGGCCCTCGGTACCGCCCGGCACCCAGGGCAACGCACTGGACATCGGCATCTTCGACGAGCGCGGCACGGAGCTCGGCGGCTCCGGCTTCCGCGGCTGGTCGGGCGGTGCGCGCAAGGAATTCGCCATCAGCGCGGAGCAGGCCACTCCCGGGTACCTCGCCGGTCCCATCAGACCGGGCACCTGGCACGTCGTCCTCGGCCCGTACACGGTGGCCCCGCAGGGCCTGGCGTACGAGGTCACGGTCACCCTGCGGTACGGGAGACAGGGCGTCACCCCGCAGCCCGTCTACCCGCCGCAGCGGGCGAGAGGCCGCGGGCGCGCCTGGTACCGGGGCGACAACCACCTGCACAGCATCTACTCCGACGGCCTGCGCACCCCCGCCGACATCGCGGCCGCGGCACGGGCGGCCGGCCTGGACTGGATCACCACCACCGAGCACAACACGACCTCCTCGCACCGCGCGTGGGAGGGCCTGTGGGGCGACGACCTGCTGATCCTCACCGGCGAGGAGATCACCACGCGCAACGGCCACGTGGTCGCGCTGGGCACCGACCCGGGCGTCTTCCTCGACTGGCGCTACCGCTCCCGTGACCGCGTCTTCCCGCGCATCGCCCGGCAGATCCACCGGGCGGGCGGCCTGGTCGTCCCGGCGCACCCGCATGCCACGTGCGTCGCCTGCAACTGGAAGTTCGGCTTCGCGGAGGCGGACGCGGTGGAGGTGTGGAACGGGCCGTACACCCCGGACGACGAGGTGACGATCGCGGAGTGGGACAACACACTGGTCGCCGCGGTCCGGGGCGACCGGCGGGGCTGGCTGCCCGCCATGGGCAACAGTGACGCGCACCGGGAGCCGCAGGTGGTGGGCCTGCCCCAGACGGTGGTCCTGGCGGAGGACCTCTCGCGCCCGGCACTGCTGGCCGCGATCCGCGCGGGCCGCAGCTGGATCTGCGAGTCGTCGAAGGTGCAGCTGTCCTTCGAGGCGACGGGCGGCCGGGGCGCGCCCGCGGGCATCGGCGAACGGCTGCCGGTGGACCGGGACGCGCCGGTGACGGCACGGCTGAAGGTGTCCGGCGTCCCGTCCGGCTGCACGGCCTCGTTCGTGACGGACCAGGGCACCCTGTTCACGGCTCCGGTGCCGAGCGGGGGCGGGACGGTGGAGTGGCGGACGACGCCGTCGTATGCGGCGTACGTCAGGGCGGAGGTACGGCACCCGGCAGGTTCGGGGAGCGAGCTTCCGGGGGCCATGGTGGCGATGACGAACCCGATTTTCCTGGGGCCGGAGTCATCGGCGTAGATCCATTATCGCCGGGGAGAGCGATGCCTGTCACCGTCCGGCAGAACGATCTTGAGGCCTGCGATCGCCCCTAGCGTTGAGGCCATGAATGCGACGGAACCTCGTAATGCCGCACTGGCGGCGGAACTTGTGAACATGGCGGAGGCGGACCGGCGGACGTCGCCGGGCGCGAACAGTGAGGACCCGGCTGAGCAACTGGCGTGGCGCCGTCTGACCGCTCAGCACGGCGATCGGCTCGCTCAGATCATGACCGAACACGGCTGGCCGACCGTGCAACTGGTCGGTGAGGAGGCGGCAACGAGTGCGTGGCTGATCGCTCAGCACGCGGACCGCCAGTTGGATGTGCAGCGGAGGGCGCTGCGTCTGATGGAACAGGGGGAACAGATGGAACAGGGGGACGCAACGCCCCGTCGCCAGTTGGCATTTATGCGCGACCGGGTGCTCGTGAACGAGGGCCGCAAGCAGGTGTACGGCACGCAGATAGCGGGGGTGGGGAAGGACGGCGCACCGGTGCCGTGGCCGTGTGAGGAGCCGGAGCGCGTGGACGAGTTGCGGGCGGGGGTGGGGATCGAACCGTTCGGGGAGTACGTGGCCAAGTTCATGTGAGTGCGCGTCACACTGCTGCGGGCAGCTCCGCCCGACAGTCACGGCACAGCCCGGACCGCTCGGCCCGGAAGGCACGTTCGCAGCCGTCGCAGGTCTGCAGCGGCAGGGGCCGCGGCTTCGGCGGTTCGGCAGCAGGGGTGGGGAGTGCGGGCGGCAGCCAGTTCGCGAGGCGGTGGGCCAGGAGCCGGGCGGGCCAGGTGATGGCGCCGACGGGCAGGTCTGCACTGAGCGTACGAACGATCTGCGCGGCGCCGATGCCTCGGTCGAGCCATGCGCGTACGGCAGGAGAGAGGCGACGTACGTCCTTGCCGGACAGCAGCAGCCGGGGGTCGCGCCGCCGTAGCCCGGCGAGCAGCTCGGCTGCGGGCGGGTCGACGGGCGGCAGAGGCTCGGGAGGCCGCTTCGCGGGGGTGACGACGGGCTTGCGGCTGGTGCCGGTGGCCCCCGGCCGCTCGTACCACCGCGTCACGGTCACGACCCGCCCGCTCTCGGTACGGACGCGCTTGCGCTCCAGGTAGCCGGCCTGCTCCAACTCCCGCAGGGCGCGGGCGATGGTGATCTCGCCTTCGCGGAAACGGCGGGTGAGGTCCTTGATCCCGACGGTCGCGCCGTCGGGCAGCGACTGTACGTAGACGCCGATGCCGATGGCGACGAGGGACAGGTCGGGGTGCTGGGCGAGGTGGTTGCCCACGACGGTGAAGTGGGACTCGTGCCGGTGCCGGATGTGCACGACTCCGGCACGGGGAGGCCCGGTGCGCACGCAGGCGTGCGCGCTAGACTGCGCGTCAGTCATAGGGAAGGTTCTCGCTTCCTCGATGATCAGGCCCTCGATCGGGATGCCAGTCCCGGCGGGGGCCGTCGTCTTTTTGCGGTTGTCGGCGCGACCGTACCGCGCGGTCTTGCGCTCCTGCTACGCGCATCACCTGATGGAGTGACGTGCGCGGGGTTGGGTTGGTATTGGTGCTTCGCCAGTTCTTCAACGGGATGTCGGGGAGCGCCAGTTCACGGTGCACCGGGACCTGGACACCTCGATACGGATCGACAACTCGACTGATTGCGCAACCAGTTGCGCGAAGCACCGCTATGCTCCACCTGCGATGAGGCACTGACGTGACCGCCTGCCCGGGGCGCCCCGCACCAGTCAGCCACCCGTAAGGGAGGGCCGTCTGAGGACCTGGCTCCGTCGGCTCCACCGCTTGACCACCCCCATCGTGGGGGCGGTCGCTGCGGCGGTCGTCCGGTGGTGGCTTGAGACGCGGCACCGGCCATGAGGACCGATACACGGTGTACCCCCACCACAGCCACTGGTGGGGGGCCACTCGGTCTTCATAATCCTTCTTAACCGGAGCCCATCGCCGTGTCCCCGGCGGTGGGTTCCACTCACCGCACACCCTGCCCGCACCTGGCCGGCACGAGCTGACCGACCGCCCATTGCCGGTCGAGCACGCGGCTCGCCACCACCGTACCGGCCGGATGCCGGGCCAGCCACCAGGACACCAAACGTCCTGGCCACGTCGGTACTTGGCTTCGCCCAAGTGAGCTAATCCCAAGGCCTGCGCACGCACACTTGGCGGCCGTCAGGCGTCACCGTCAAGCTCGCGAAGAGCAGCGATAATCAGTGCTCGAACCTGCTGCCCGTAGACCGCTGACTGTCGAAGCATCGAGAACGCCCGCCTGTAGAGCGCGATCTCTCTGGGCTGTGTGACGGCGAGCTCGGCCGAGTATGTTTCGACCACGACGAGTCGGTCGTCGAACATGCTGAACGGGTTGCCAGGCCAGATGAGTTGCTGAGCCCGACGCGGGATGATGCCCAAACTCAGACGTGGAAGGCTCATCACGGCCAGGAGCCGATCCAGCTGCCCGCGCATCACGTCCGGGCCGCCGAAGTCGGTGTAGAGGGCCTGCTCCCCCAGAATGACGCTGAACCTGCGGTCCCCTTGGTACAGGAAATGCTGCCGCCGCAAGCGCAATGCAACGGCTTCGTCTGTGTCGTCAGGAATCTGCAAGAAGTCGACGACCTGCCGGAACGCGGCAGTTGCATAGCCCGCTGTCTGCAAGGTTCCCCACACCACGGTGGGGTGATAGATACGGAAGGCTGTTGTCTTCTCGTACAGGGACAGCGAACGTTTTTGGGGAACTTTGGCCCCGGAGGCGAACATGCGCCGCCATTCCATCCACATGGCTTCGATGTGACGGACGGTGGCGATCAGGTCGGGGATCTGATCCTCTGCCGCAACGATGCGACACCAGGTGCGGATGTCGTCCTCACTGGCATTCTGCTTGCCGTGTTCAATCCGGGAGACCTTGGACAGGTGCCAGCTCGCAACGTCGGCCAGCGCCCGGCCGGTGAGCTTCGCATCTTTGCGGAGCTCACGCAGCCGGGCGCCGAGTGCTTCGCGCGCTTGCTGGGCCTGGTGGGACACCGGCGGGGATCAGTGGCGGTACTCGTCGTAGGGAGTAGCCGCGGACCAAAGACCATCCCGGACTCGGACCGCATGACCGATGACGGCCGGATCCGTCGTCAGCTCAGCACCCGCGAACCGTCCGTCAGGACGGAAGTGCGTGATGGCGAGTGTCGCGTCATCGAACAGCCACCAATCGTTCCCCTTCGCCGGGAACTCGAGCCCATCGGGGACTCGATGCCTCGGCAACCATCGGATCTCCTCGCCGGCTTCATGGTTCATCGGTGTCAGCTCAAGTTCCCACCGGATGTAGTCGGTTACCGGCTCGGAGACGACTCGAACACGGCGAATCGACCTCCCTGATTCGGTGAGCCTGCGAGCCTGTTCGAGCCACGGCCGGAACCAACCGAAGTCGTCGGGTTCGCCCTTGAGCCACTTCGCGTAGGGGCCGTCCTCGATGGAGACGCGATACTCGTCCTTGAGTTCCAGGTGAAACGCGTCGCGCTGGAACGTCGAGAACAGCTCGTCGCGCACGTCAGCCGTGACCAGGTCCATCGGCATTCTCCTCCAGCAGTGCCTTGATTGCCGCTTTGTCGACCTCTACGCAGTCTTCGTGATCCGGGATGTGCATCTGCCCCAGGGCTTCGGCATCACCGACGGTCTTCCCCTGCACGATGAAGTTGCCACTGTCCATCACGTGGACGATGGGGTGCGACCAGGTGGCCACCGTTCCGGCCAGACCGTCATTGACCAGGTGGCCGAATAGCGCAGCAGGCACCTCGACGATCGTTTCGTCGCCGGGAACGGCGAGTTTGCTCGTGATCCCGGCGTCCGTGACCTTCCACCCTTGGACCACATACGAATCCCTGTCCGTCGCATACAGGGTCGGGGATTCCGTGGGGTTGGACTCCTTACCGAGGAATGTCAGCCGCATGATCGCACTCCCGTCCTGAGGATTGCTGTGGTTTGCGGACCTCGACGAGACTCCAACGCTGAACCTGTCTCGTCAAGGTGACGCGCAAACCTGTGCAAACTCATTGGGTGCAACCACAGTTGCTCCCTACGTTCGCGATGGACAGCACCAGAATCCGTGACGATCCGGGAGTACCGCCGTGCACACCACAAGAAGCGAGCAACCCGCGCACACGACCGAGGCACCGGGGGCCGACCCCTTCGACCTCGCAGCTGTCCGCGCCGCAGTACGCCGCGCCCTGCAGGAACGCCCCCGTCCTCTGCCGGCCAGAGAAGTCCGCGAGATCACCGCCACCCTGCGCGCCCACCTCCAACGCATGTTCCGCGAGGCGCAGAACCGCGCCGACCGGCTCGAACGTGGCACCGAAGCCTGGATCCGGTGGACCGCGCTGATCATGCGCGCCGAGGACGAGCTCTACCGGGAATGCGCCCCCGGCGCACACGCGGCAGCGGCCCGCATGAACGATCTTGGGCGCACCTGCCGCCGCCTCGTCGACTGCCTCGACGAATAGCGCCCCATGCACGTGATCCACGGCCAGCACCTGGCGAAAGACCTCCGGCGCGACCACGGCTTCGTCCGCATCGGCCGTACAGCGGACGGCAACGCCGTCGTCATGCGCAAGGGCGACCGCTGGACCGTCGTGCCGCTCCGGTGGCTCACCAGCGAGGCCGTGGAGACCATCAAGGCTCAGGCCGGGATCACCCCGGCCTGAGCACCCGCACGGATCCGCCCGATCAGCGCTCCCCGCGCCGCCCCGCAAACCGCCCCCGGCGCCGGGGCGTGTCCGGACCCGGCCGGACTCCACGGGGCATTCCAGCCGACCGTCTCCGCCCCGGCAAGAGCGCAGTGAGCCCTTCCCGTAGGGGACGTTTCGGGGGTGCGTCGGGGGCTTCCCGGGGGCAGCGCACCGCTCGCCGTCCCTAGCATCGAAGCATGACGAATGAGACCTTCGAACCGGCGCCTTGGGGCGCACAGCGCGCGTCCCACGCGGACCGCGAAGCAGTGGTGGCGCGGCTGCAGCAGGCGGCGACCGAAGGCCGCCTGGACTTCGCCGAGCTGGATGCACGGCTGGAGCAGGCACTGAAGGCCAAGACCCACTCCGAACTGGCGGTGCTCACCGCCGACTTGCGGGGCGGGGGCGAGCCGGACCCGGGGCGGCCGCTGGTGCTCAAGGGGGGCCTGCCCGGCGTGGTCCGCAAGGGGCGCTGGCAGGTGCCCGCACGCGTGACTGCCCACGCTGGCATGGGCGGCGTCACGCTCGACTTCACCCAGGTCGACTGCACGCTGCCCGAGGTCGAGGTGGAGGTGCACGGCCAGATGGCCGGGGTCGTCGTCATCGTCCCCGACGGCTGGGCCGCACAGAGCGACGACGTGGAGCCCGGCCTCGGCGGCGTGACGAACGGCACCACCCCGGACCGTCTCCCGGGCACACCCCTCATACGCCTCACCGGCAACGCCGGGATGGGCGGCGTGGTCGTCCGCCACCCGAAGCCGCGGGAGCGCCGCAAGCTGAACAAGCTGAAGCGGGCGGCGGCTCTGACTGCGGCGGCCTAGCCCGCCTCACTCCTCCACGACCAGCACCGGCGTCCCCGCCGTCAGCGTCTCCCCACGGAAGAACCGCGGGCTGCGCCGCTGCATCGCCAGCATCAGCACCACCCCTAGCACCAGCAGCCCCACCCCGATGACGAACACCGACCCGATCCCGAAGACCGAACTCCCGGTCCCGTAAGCCGGGTTCCACATGTCGTACAGCGTCTTGCAGAAGACGGCGGCCAGCAACAGGCCGCCCAGCACCGGGAAGACACCCTTGAGGAAGGCGTCCCGCGCCGACCTCCACAGCTGCTCGCGGAAGAACCAGGCGCAGGCGAACGCCGTGATCGAGTAGTAGAAGCAGATCATCAAGCCGAGTGCATAGATGGTGTCGACCAGTACGTTCTGGCTCAGGAAGCTCATGACCGCATAGAAGGTGCCCGTTGCCACACCGGCCCAGATCGTCGCCCTGCCCGGCGACTTGAAGCGGGGGTGGACCCTCGTGAAGCACGCCGGCAGCGCCTCGTACGCGCTCATCGCCAGCATCGTCCGCGCCGCCGGCAGGAACGTCGTCTGAAGGCTGGCCGCCGCGGAGGCCAGTACCGCCACGAGCAGCAGCACCCCGAGTCCCTTGCCCATGACCGGCGTTGCCAGCGCCGCGAAGACGTTGTCCGCCGTGCGCGGGTCACCCAGCCGCTTCCCCGCGAACATCTGGGCCGCAATGGCCGTCATCAGATAGGAGCCGATCAGCACCACCATCGCCAGGATCGCCGCGCGGCCCGGCGTCTTGTCGCTGCCGGCCGTCTCCTCGTTGACGGTCAGGCACGCGTCCCAGCCCCAGAAGATGAAGATGGACAGCGACAGGCCCGCCGTGAACGCGCTCAGCGATTCGACGCCGAAGGGGTTCAGCCAGGTGAAGGAGAAGTCCAGCGAGTCCGGGAGGCCGCCCGAGCGCGCCTTCGTGATCGCCATCGCCACGAAGACGGCCAGCACTGCCAGTTGGAGGCCTACCAGCGCGTACTGCACCCCCTTTGTCGCCGTCATCCCGCGATAGCTCACGGCCGTCGCCACGGCAATGAAAGCCAGGCACGTCAGGACGTGCACGAGACGGTCGTCGTCAAGGGACGCCACCGCGTCGCTGCCCGTCACCTCGCCCAGCAGCAGATAGAAGAAGGACGTCGCCACCCCGGCCAGGTTCGACAGCACAATGATCGTGGCGATCACCAGGCCCCAGCCGCACATCCAGCCGATGCGCGGGCCGAAGGCCCGTACCGACCAGGTGAAGGACGTGCCGCAGTCGGGGAGCGCCTTGTTGAGCTCGCGGTAGGCGAAGGCGACCAGCAGCATCGGGAGGAAGCCGGCCAGGAAGACGGCCGGGGTGCGTACCCCCACCTGGCCGACGGTCGGGCCGAGGGTGGAGGTCAGGCAGTAGACGGGCGCGACGGTGGAGATCCCGATGACGGCACTGCCCAGCAGGCCCACCGAGTTGCCGCCGAGGCCCTTGGCGCGCACCTCTTCGCCGGCGCGGGCCGTCACGCTCACCACCGTGTCTCCGGCCTGGGGCCGTGGGGATGCCTGAACCATGGGCAGGACGGTAGGTGCTGCTGTTTCCGTATGCGGAGGTTCGAGATCCGTTCCCGCTGCCTTGAACATCCGGAACAGCCAGGCCAGTTGACCTTGCATTGCAAGGCCAGCGTCGAGTTACGACAGGTAACAGGCGGGCCCACCCCTCCCCCAGCCCCGCCGCGATATTCGCACCCCCACCCCATTTGTCCCGATTCAAAATTTTCCCGTCACGCCCCCGTCACGCCCCCGTCCCCACCGTCTCCGTATCCCTCCCCGACCGCAGCACCTTCCCCGGCACCGCCCCCGTCACCACGTCGTGCCGCACCGCCTCCACACCGTTGACCCGCACGCTCACCACCCCCAACGCCCGTGCGTCCAGGCGCGGTCCGTCCCCCGGCAGGTCGTGCACCAGGGTCGCCGCCCCCGCGTCGACCCGCTCCGGATCGAAGAGCACCAGGTCCGCCCACCAGCCCTCGGCGATCCTGCCGCGGCCTCGCAGGCCGAACAGCCGCGCCGGCTCGTCCGTCAGCATCCGCACCGCCTGCTCCAGCGGGACCAGCTTCCGGCCCCGCAGGCAGTCGCCGAGGAAGCGCGTCGGGTAGGACGCCCCGCACATGCGGTCCAGGTGGGCGCCCGCGTCCGAGCCACCGAGGAGGACGTCTTCGTGGACCCAGGTCCGGCGGCGCAGCTCCCAGCTGGCGTCGTCGTTGTCCGTGGGCATGGGCCACAGGACCGTGCGGAGCTCGTCCGCCGCGCAGATCTCCACCAGGCAGGCGAAGGGGTCCATGCCGCGTTCGGCGGCGATGTCGCGGACTACCCGCCCGCTCAGCCCGTCGTTCTCCTTCGCATACGTGTCGCCTATGACGTAGCGGTCGAAGTCGGCCAGCCGCCGGAAGACGCCGGCCTCCTCGCTCCGCGCCCCGCGCAGCAGTTCCGCCCGGACCGCCGGGTCCCGCAGCCGGTCGACGCGCTGCGGGACGGGCAGGGACAGGGCGTCGCCCCAGCCCGGGAGCAGGTTCAGGGCACAGAAAGTGCCCAGCGACATGTTCATGGGCGCGAGGACGGGCATGGTCAGCGCGACGATCCGGCCGCCCGCCGCGCGGGCACGCTCGCTCGCGGCGAGCTGGCGGGGGACGCGGTCGGGGACGGCCGCGTCGATGGTCAGCACGTTCCAGTTGAGAGGGCGGCCGGCGGCCGTCGTCATGTCGACGAGGAGCCGGATCTCCTCGTCGGCGAAGCGGTCCAGGCAGCCGTCGACGATGGCCTCCAGCTGTGTGCCCTCGTGCTGCCCCACGGCACGGGCCAGCGCGTGCAGTTCCGCGGGCCGCGCCCAGCGGGAGGCGACGGGCCGGCCGTCTCCGTCCGCATGGGTCGCGGAGCGGGTGGTGGACAGTCCCCAGGCGCCCGCGTCCATGGCCTCGTGCAGCTGCGCGGTCATCCGCCGCAGCCCCTCGGCACCGGGGGCGGCGTCCCCCACCGCGTCCGCGCCCAGCGCGTGGCGGCGCAGGGCGCAGTGGCCCACCATGAAGCCGGCGTTCACGGCGATGCGCCCCACCAGCGCATCGAGGTAGTCGCCGAAGGACGACCAGGTCCAGGGCGCGCCCTCCGCCAGCGCGGCGAGCGACATCCCTTCGACCTTGCTCATCATCCGTCGCGTGTAGTCCGCGTCCCCGGGACGGCCGGGATGCAGCGGGGCCAGCGAGAAGCCGCAGTTGCCGCCGACGACCGTCGTGACGCCGTGACCGAGGGACGGGGTGGCGTACGGGTCCCAGAAGAGCTGCGCGTCGTAGTGGGTGTGCGGGTCGACGAAGCCGGGCGCGAGGACGAGCCCGTGCGCGTCCTCCTCGGTGCGGGCGCGTTCGCCGGTCCGGCCCGGCGCCTTCACGGACGTACTCCTGTCGATCACTGCGATCCTGCCGGCCCGTATGCCGACGTCCGCCACGTAGGCCGCGGCTCCGGTGCCGTCGACGACGGTGACGCGGCGGTAGAGGTGGTCGAGCATGGGCGGCTTCCTCTCACTCGACGGATCTCGACGGATCACGCAACAGAACGTCCGTGCAGACGGCAGGCGGAAGCCGGGGCGGCGACCCGGGAGGCGCCGCCCCGGCGCACTGGGGGCGCGGGCGCTCAGCGGCGGCCCGCGGCCTGGCGGAAGCGGGTGGTGCGGTGCACCGGATCCGTATCGATCTTCGGTATGACGTGCTCGCCGATGAGCCGGATCGTCTGCATCGTGTCCTCGTACGGCACCCCGACCGGCAGCCCGAAGACCAGCTGGTCGGCGCCCGCCTGCTCCCACCGCTTGCACTGGCGCAGGACCTCGTCCGGGTCGCCGCAGATCATCAGCTCCTCGGCGACGAGCAGTTCTACGATCTCCTCGGTGTACTCGGGCAGCAGCTCGGGCCACCGCGGGATGCCCTCGGGGCGGGGGAAGGTGTCGTGGTAGCGGAAGAGCAGCGACTGGAGGTAGTTGAGGCCTCCGGCGGCGGCGATCCGCCGCGCCTCCTGCGAGGTCTCGGCGCAGATGGCCGTGGACGTCACCATCACGTTGTCGTTGACGTACGCGCCGACGGGTTCCGCGTCCTTGACCGCGGTCCTGTACGAGTCGAGGACCCACTCCATGTCGCCGACCTTCTGCACGCTGAACCCCAGCACGCCCAGCCCCTTGCGGGCCGCCATGGCGTACGAGGACGGGGACCCGGCCGCGTACCACATGGGCGGGTGGGCCGGGCCGTACGGCTTGGGCAGCACCTTGCGGGGCGGCAGGGACCAGTGGCGGCCGTGGAAGCCGGGGTACTCCTCGTGGAGCCACATCCTGGGGAACTCGGCGATCGTCTCCTCCCAGATCTCCTTGGTGGCGTCCATGTCGGCGATGCCGGGCAGGAAGCCGAGGATCTCGTGGCTGCCCGCGCCGCGCCCGGTGCCGAACTCGAAGCGCCCGCCGGAGAGATGGTCGAGCATCGCGGCCTTCTCGGCGACCTTGACCGGGTGGTTGACCTGCGGCAGCGGGTTGAAGATGCCGGAGCCGAGGTGGATGCGGTCGGTCGCGTGGGCGAGGTAGCCGAGGAAGACGTCGTTGGCGGAGAGGTGGGAGTACTCGTCGAGGAAGTGGTGCTCGGTGGCCCAGGCGTACTTGAAGCCGGAGCGGTCGGCCTGGACGACGTACTCGGCCTCCTCGAGCAGTGCGTGGTGCTCGGCGTCGGGATCGGCCCGCCGCCTGCTCGCCGGTACGTAGCCCTGCACGAAGATGCCGAATTCCACGGGGTCACCATCCCTGTTTCTGACGCTCCGTCAGATCGAGCTGGTGCGACTCTGGCACCGGCGTCATCGGACGTCAATAAGCGGGTCGTTCACACGGGCATCCGCCCTGCGGACAGCCAGCCGCCGTCCACCGTGAAGGACTGCCCGGTGACGTACGAGGAGTCCTCGGAGCTGAGGAATAGCGCAAGCTGCGCCACCTCCAGGGGCCGACCCATCCGCCCCAGCGGCACGAGCGTCCGGAACATCTTCTCCAGACCCGGACCGCTCTCCTGCGGACGCTCGTTGATCATCGGAGTGTCGATCCCGCCGGGGCACACGGCGTTGACGCGAATGCCCCGGGCCGCCAGCTCCAGCGCCGCCACCCGCGTCATGCCGAGCACGGCGGCCTTGGCTGCCGCGTAGGCGGTGAGCAGGGGCAGGCCCGACAGGGCCGCGTACGAGGAGATGTTGACGACCGTCCCGCCACCGGCCGCGGCGAGCGCGGGTGCCGCGGCGCGCATGCCCAGGAACGTGCCGGTCTGGTTGACGCGGACGACCTCGTGGTACTCGTCGAGCGAGGTGTCGACGAGGGCGGCGTGCCGCAGGATGCCGGCGTTGTTGACGAGCCCGTCGAGCCGCCCGAAGGCTGCCGTGGCGGAGGCGACAGCGGCATCCCAGTCGGCTTCCTCGCCGACATCGAGGTGGACGTAGCGGGCCGTCCCCTTGCCGCCGAGCTCGGCGGCAAGGCCGGCACCCTCCTCGTCCAGGACGTCCGCCAGGACGACCCGCGCCCCTTCGGCGGCGAAGAGACGCGCTTCCTCCGCGCCTTGGCCACGGGAGGCTCCGGTGATGAGAACGACGCGCCCGTCGAGTCGGCCCATTTGGCTTCTCCTTCCTCGGTCTTCACCACAGCGCCCCGGTAGGGGCGCGGGGAACTGCGCGATCAACCACCGCCGACCTGCAGCCGACGCACCACCCCAGGAGTCCGGGGCGAAGCCCCGAGAACTTCGACTGCGGGCGCGTCGTGGCTGATCGCGCAGTTCCCCGCGCCCCTACCGGGGCCGCCCGGACCGGCCGGGCAGGCCCTACCCGTTGAGCAACGGTGCAACCGACCCGGCGAACAGCTCCATCTGCTCGACCAGTTCACCCACCCCGCGGCAGCGGAACCGCACCTGGATCTGGTCCGCCCCCATCGCGCGGTACGCCCGCAGCGACTCCGCGAGCTCCTCCGGCCCGCCGGCCAGCACCCCTCCCCCGGAGAACGGGGACCGCCCCGGCCGCCCCGATCGCCCCGGCCGCCCCACGTACAGCGGCTCCGTGATCGCCCCGATCGCGAACGGGCCCGTCCGCCCCGCCTCCTCCCGCAGCCGCCGCAGCTCCGTCACCCGGTCCGGCAGCCGCTCCCGCGGGTCGCCCTGCGAGAGCCAGCCGTCGCCGCGCACCGCCGCCCGGCGCAGCGCGGCCGGCGAGGAGCCGCCGACCCACACCGGCGGCCTCGGCACCCGTACGGGCCGGGGTGCCAGCCCGAGCCCCGCGAACCGGAAGAACCGCCCCCGGAACTCCGGAAACTCCTCGGGCCCGAGCGCAGCGGTCAGCGCGTCGACGGTCTCGTCGAGGATCTCCCCGCGCCGCCGGAAGTCCACGCCCAGCGCCTCGAACTCCTCCCGCACATGTCCGGCGCCGACGCCGAGGACGAGCCGCCCGCCCGAGAGCCGGTCCACGGTCGCGTACTGCTTCGCGGTGACGAGCGGGTGCCGCAGCGCCGCGACCGCGACGTGGCTGAGCAGCAGTACGCGCTCGGTGACGGCGGCGACGTGGGCGAGGGTCGCCACGGGGTCGTACCAGACGGTGCCCATGGCGGCGGCGAGCCGCGCGGGAACCGCGACGTGGTCGCACGTGGCGATGTACGCGAAGCCCAGCCGGTCGGCGGCGCACGCCACTTCGCGCAGCTCGGCAGGACCGGCCGTGACCTCCCACGGTTCGGCGTACAGCGCGCTCAGCGACTGCACGGGCAGCTGCATCCCGTAGGACAGCCGGCCCTCGGGCAGCACCCGCAGACCCGTGGCCTCAGCCACGCGCCGCGGCCCCCGCCCAGAGTCCGTCCGGTGTCAGCCCCAGCAGGTCGATCGCGTTGCCGCGCACGATGCGCTCCACCACGTCCGGCGCCAGGTGCCCCATCTGTTCCTCGGCCACCTCACGCGAGCGCGGCCAGGTGGAGTCGCAGTGCGGGTAGTCGGTCTCGTAGAGGACGTTGCCGACGCCGATCGCGTCGAGGTTGCGCAGCCCGAAGGCGTCGTCGAAGAAGCAGCCGTGGATGTGCCGCGCGAAGAGCTCCGAGGGGGGATCGAGCACCTTGTCCGCGATGCCTCCCCATTTGCGGTTGTTCTCCCATACGGTGTCGGCCCGTTCGAGGATGTACGGGATCCAGCCGATCTGCCCCTCGGCGTACATGAGGCGGAGGTCGGGGAAGCGGGTGAAGGCGCCCGACATCAGCCAGTCGGTCATCGAGAAGCAGCAGTTGGCGAAGGTGAGGGCCGAACTGACGGCGGGCGGTGCGTCCTCGGAGGTCGAGGGCATGTGGGAGGACGAGCCGATGTGCATGGCGACGACCGTGCCGGTCTCGTCGCACGCGCGCAGGAAGGGTTCCCAGGCGTCGGTGTGGACCGAGGGGAGGCCGAGATACGGCGGTATCTCGGAGAAGCACACGGCCCGGACGCCCCGCGCCGCGTTGCGCCGCACTTCCTGTGCCGCCAGTTCCGCGTCCCACAGCGGCACGATCCCCAGCGGGATCAGCCGGCCGTGGGCCGCGGGACCGCACCACTCCTCGGTCATCCAGTCGTTGTAGGCCCGTACGCACAGCAGGGCGAGTTCACGGTCGGCCGCCTCGGTGAAGGTCTGGCCGCAAAAGCGCGGAAAGGTGGGGAAACAGAGCGCGGACTGCACGTGGTTGGCGTCCATGTCGGCGAGCCGCTCGGGAACGCTGAACGAGCCCGGCCGCATCTCTTCGTAGGTGATCCCTTCCAGTCCGATGTCGTCCCTGGAGTATCCGACAGCGGTATCCAGCCGTGTGAGAGGGCGGTGCAAATCCTCATAGACCCACCAGTCCGCCACCGGACCCGCGTCGCCGGGGGCGCCCATAGTCGGCGCGAAACGGCCGCCTACGAAGGTCATCTCCCTGATCGGAGCCCGCACGATCCGCGGCCCGGTGTCACGGAATTTCGCCGGAAGACGGTCCCGCCAGACGTCGGGGGGCTCGACCGTGTGGTCGTCCACCGAGATTATCGTGGGGAAGCTCTCCATGGCCGTCACGGTAGCGCTGATCTGACGGTTCGTCAGGAGAGTGTGGGGCGACCGGCCATCCGGTCGGTGAGATGGTCCTTGGCAGGCCTTGTGGAGAGGCCGGACCGCTGCTGACGTAAACGCCTAGGACAAGGCAGACTGGCCGGTGCGACCGAGCAGGACAGGCAGGGGGTCACGATGGCCGGCGACACAGGGCACGGACAGGCACTGCGCTTCACCGTGCTCGGCCCTGTCCGCGCCTGGCGCGGAGAGGAACTGCTCAACACCGGTTCTCCCCAGCAGCGGGCGCTGCTCGCGGCCCTGCTGCTGCGCGGCGGGCGCACCGCCACCGCGCCGGAGCTGGTCGACGCGCTGTGGGGCGAGGAGCCCCCGCACGCGGCCCTGGCCGCGCTGCGCACCTACGCCTCCCGGCTGCGCAAGGCCTTCGGCCCCGACGCCGACGCCCTGGTCAGCGAGTCCGGCGGGTACGCGATCCAAGTGGCGCCCGGCGGGCTGGACATCGACACCGCCGAGCGGCTGGCCGGCGAGGCCGACAAGGCCCGCGCCGCCGGCAACCGCCTGCGCGCCCGCGAGCTGATCGCCGACTCCCTCGCGGTGTGGGACGGCGAGCCGCTGGCCGGCCTGTCCGGCCCCTACGCCGAGACCCAGCGCACCCGGTTGGAGGAGTGGCGCCTGGGCCTGCTGGAGACCCGGCTCGATCTCGACCTCGAAGTCGGCTGCCACGCGGAGGCCGTCTCCGAGCTCACCGCCCTGACCGCCGCCCACCCCCTGCGCGAGCGACTGCGCGAACTGCTCATGCTCGCCCTCTACCGCAGCGGACGCCAGGCCGAGGCCCTCGCCGTCTACGCCGACACCCGCCGCCTCCTCGCCGACGAACTCGGCGTCGACCCCTGCCCCGAACTCTCCGAACTCCAACAACGCATCCTCCAGGCCGACGCCGACCTCAACCTCCACGGGGCCACCGGCGACCGCAACTCCGCAGGCCCTGCCTTCGTTCGTCCCGCCCAGCTGCCCGCCACCGTCCCGGACTTCACCGGGCGCGCGGACATGGTGCACGAACTGAGCGACCAGCTGGCCTCCGCCGAGGGCCGCGTAATGGCCGTCTCGGCGGTCGCGGGCATCGGCGGCGTCGGCAAGACGACGCTGGCCGTGCACGTCGCGCACGCCGCCCGGCACCACTTCCCCGACGGCCAGCTCTACGTCGACCTCCAGGGCACCGGCCCGGCGGTCGCCGAGCCCGAGGCCGTCCTGGGCTCCTTCCTGCGAGCCCTCGGCGTCCCCGACCCGGCCATCCCGGACGGGGTCGAGGAGCGCGCCGCCCTCTTCCGCTCCACGCTCGACGGCCGCCGCGTCCTGGCCCTGCTCGACAACGCCCGCGACGCCGCCCAGATCCGCCCGCTGCTGCCCGGCAACGAGGGCTGCGCCGCCCTCGTCACCAGCCGCATCCGCATGGTCGACCTCGCCGGGGCGCACCTGGTGGACCTCGACGTGATGAGTCCCGAGGAGGCGCTCGTCCTCTTCACGCGGATCGTGGGTGAGGAGCGTGTGGGCGCCGAGCGCGATGCCGCGATGGACGTGGTCGCTGCGTGTGGTTTCCTGCCGTTGGCGATCCGTATCGCGGCCTCCCGGCTGGCGTCGCGGCGCACCTGGACGGTCTCGGTCCTGGCCCGCAAGCTCGCGGACGAGCGCCGCCGTCTGGACGAGCTGCGCGCCGGGGACCTCGCGGTGACCGCGACCTTCGAGCTCGGCTACGGCCAGCTGACTGCCGAACAGGCCCGCGCCTTCCGGCTGCTGGGCCTGGCCGACGGGCCCGACATCTCCCTCGCCGCCGCGGCCGCCGTTCTCGACATGGACACCGAGGCTGCCGAGGATGTGCTGGAATCCCTGGTCGACACCTCGCTCCTGGAGTCCGCGGCACCCGGTCGCTACCGCTACCACGACCTCGTACGCCTCTACGCGCGTTCCTGCGCCGAGCGCGACGCCCCGGCTGAGAGGGCGGCCGCCCTCTCCCGCCTCCTGGACTTCTACCTCGCCACAGCCGCGGGCGTGTACGTGCTGGAGCGGCCGGGCGACCCGCTGCGCGCCCACCTCGCACCCACCATCCACCCCGGGCTGGCCTTCACCGACCCCGCAGCCGCCGGCAACTGGCTCTTCGCCGAGGCCGGATGCCTGCTGGCGTGCGTGCGCCAGCACGCCGACTCCGCCGGGGACACCCTGCGCCGCGCCGTCGACCTGCTGCTCGTCGCCAAGGACCTGGCCGAGTCCGGCGCCGACTCCCGGCAGTACGAACAGGCCGCCATCGCCCTGCTGGCATCCAGCCGCGCGAGCGGCGATGCACGCGCCGAGGGCCGGGCCAGGACCGTGCTCACGCACGTCTACCACTTCGCCGGACGCTTCGAGCTGGCCGACACCCACGCCAGCGCCGCAGTCGACCTCGGCCGCCTCTGCGACGACGCCATCCCGCTGTGCTACGCCTCCAACAACCGCGGGATCATCGCCAATTACCAGCACCGCTACGAGGACGGCGAGATCTACGGCGAACAGGCCCTCGCCGCCTTCCGTGCCGACGGCAACCGCCCGGGCGAGGCCAGCGCACTGTGCAACCTCTCCCGGGTGCACCTGTCCACCGGGCGCGTCGAATCCGCCCTCGCCCTCGCCGAACAGGCCATCCACCTCTACCGCGAGGTCAACGTCTCCTGGCGGCACGCCAACGCCCTGTACGCGTACGCCCTCGCCCTCACCCAGGCCGGACGCTACGAGGAAGCCATGGCCAGCCTGCTCGAAGCCATGCCGGTCTTCCGCGAGAACCGCCAGCGGATGTGGGAGGGCATGACCCTCTTCCGCATGGCCGAACTCCACCTCGCCACCGGACAGCTCGCCCAGGCCGCGGCGCACGCCGAACAGGCCCTGGCCGTGCTGCGCACCCTCGGCGGCGAATGGCGCCGGGGCAACGTGCTGACCGTGCTCGGACGCAGCCTCGACGCCCTCGGCCAGACCGTGCGCGCCCACGCCTGCTGGACCGAGGCGCTGTCCATCTTCGACCAGTTGGGCTCCTCGGAGGCGACGGAGGTCCGCAGCCTCCTCACTCCGGTGACAGCTGCCTAGGACGTGGCGAGAGGGGCGGATTCCGGGGCCGCTTTCCCGCTGCGGCCCCGGTAAAAACCCGTTCCACGTGCCCGTTCATCGATCGTTTATCGCGAGGGTCCATGCTGAGGTTCGTCGATCCGCTGCATCGGGGGGCAGGCGGGTCGTAGGTGAGGCCTCACCTTTAGGGTGAACAGCCCTGGAAGGCACGCACCCGTCCGGCGGTTCTCGGGGGAGTCGCCGGGCGGGTCGCACACTCCCCAGACCACCAACGACTCGCACTGAACAGACGGAGTTGACGAAAATGCGCGACGAGAGCCAGGTCAGTCCTGCGGCATCGCCCCTGGACGACCACGGCACGGGGACGCACGACCTCGCCGCACGACTGGCACCGGCCGACGACCACGGCACCGGCACGAAGGGACTCACCGCGAACGCGGGCGTCCATGGGAAGTCTCCCAAGGACGACCACGGGACCGGTCCGGAGCGCGTCATGATGGACGATCACATGACCGAGGCTCCCGTCTTCACCATGGAAGACGCCGAGAAGCCCTACTAAGGCCCACCGCCACCACCGGTCTTCGGTAACCGGGCAGAGCTCCGGGCCACAACCGGCTCAGGGCTCTGCTCCCGGGGGGGACGACGGGGGAAGTACGACGGGGGAAACGTACGGGGGAACGTACGGGGGATCCAACGGGGGACACGGGGAGGAGGACGGGGGGAAGCAATCAACGGGGGAACCGAGCTGCCGGAGAGGCACGGAGAGAGACGGGGGAACGGGGGACGTTCTCTCCTCGGGGGAAGCCTCTCGGGCCGGAGAGCCAACGGGGGAAACGGACAACTCTCCAGCCGGGCCGGCACATAGCAGGACCTGCAAGCAGCAACACCGGCAAATCCAGCACCACCTGCACATACCAGGCACCCGTTCCTCCGGGCGGCTTCGGCCCACCGGGGGATCGGGGAGGCCGCAACGGGGGATCGACAGGGGCCGGCACCGACGGCGCGGAGGGGGAGCCGTCGTTGCCGGTCCCTGCGGCTGTTTTCGACCGCGAACAGCAGCCCGCAGGGACGAACCGGCGCGAATGCCTGCGCCAAGGAACCGTCAGCACCGGGTCAAGGATGCTGTCGGGACAGCAGCGGAGGCTCCCGCACCCGGGTTCACTCGAACCGGACACCGGCACCTGTCACTTCATGTCCACTGTTCTGCAAGGCACTTGCGGCCGCACATCACGGCCGCCGGAGCAACTCACCGTCACATCGGTGCCCCGCCCCGCCGGGGCACCGCACCCCCGAACAGAGGAGTCGCAATGAACAGCACGAAGACCATCACCAAGGCCGCCACGAAAGCCTGCGCCATACTCGCGCTCACCACCGGAGCAGCACTCCTGAGCACGGCGCAGGCCTCCGCCGACGACCACACCATGGGCCGGCACCACACCCACCACGCGGTACAGAGCGCCGGCCCCGCCTTCGGCGCGGACGACCACATGATGGGCGGCGCGGGCGCCCTGGTGGGCTTCGGCTCGGACGACCACGGCATGGGCGACCGCTGACGCCAGAGGCCACCGCGCAACGACGGTCACTGACGTCTCCGTCGGCGTGCCGACATCGGTGCGGCTCGCCGGCGGACGGCCCGATGCACGGCCGGGCGATCTGCAGAGCACTCTGCAGGGCGAACGGGCGGCTCAGCCCGACGCCCCCAGATCCGCCGACAGCCAGCGCCGCGGCCGCATCCTGATCGCCACGGCCGCCCCGGGATCGGCCAGCACCTGCTCCACGTATCCGGCAACCGCCTCCTCCGTGGGCAGATACCGGGAACCGACCTCCCTCACCTCCTCCTCGGTGGCCGTGGTGACCGAGACGACCTCACCCTCCACGGAGACGTACCGGTAGGACGGGACCGTCCGGCCGACCAGGAGCGCGAAGCGCCCGGCCTCCGCGGCCAGCCTCGCCTTGCGGGAGGCGCGGCCGGTGATCACCACCACGTAACCGCCCGGACGGTAGGCGTACCAGACGGGGACGGTCACCGGCCCGTGCCCCCGCTCCCCGGAGTCGACCGCGAACGACGCCACATGCGCCTCGCCCAGGAACGCCTCGCGCTCCTGGGCAGTCAGCGGCACGGACACCTCCGCCGCAGCACCTCCTTGAGCACTTTCCCGGACGCATTGCGCGGCAGCTCCGCCACGAACTCCACCTCGCGCGGCACCTTGTAGTTGGCCATCTCCCTCCTCGCCCACCCGATCAGCTCCTCGGCCGTCGGCCCGGACGCCGCCGCGCCCGCACTCCGCACCACGAAGGCCCTGCCGACCTCCCCCAGCCTCGCGTCCGGCACTCCGACGACCGCGGCCTCGGCAACACCCGGGTGCCGGACGAGGAGTTGCTCGATCTCGGCGGGGAAAGCGTTGAACCCGCCCACGATGAACATGTCCTTGAGCCGGTCGGTGATCCGCAGGTTGCCGTCGCCGTCCAGGACGCCGACGTCGCCGGTGTGCAGCCAGCCGTCGGGGTCGACGGCCCGTGCCGTGGCGGCGGGGTCCTCAAAGTAGCCGGACATCACCTGGTGGCCCCGCACCAGCACCTCGCCGGGCTCCCCCGCCGGCCGCGCGGCTCCGTCGGGGCCGACCACCTTGACCTCGGTGCCGGGAACGGCCCGTCCCGACGTCCCCGCCACGGTCTCCGCGGAGTCCCCGCGCCGGCACATGGTCACCAGCCCGGTGGCCTCGCTCATGCCGTAGGCGGTCAGCACGACCGGTATCCCCATCTCGTCGCGCAGCCGCTCGACCAGCCGCCGGGGCACCGTGGCCGCACCGGTCACCACGACCCGCAGCGACGACAGGTCGTACGCCGCCCGCAACGGGTGGTCCAGCAGCGCCTGGTGGAGCGTGGGCGGCCCGGGCAGCACCGTGATCCGCTCGGCGGCGATCAGGGCGAGCGCCGCTTCCGGGGTGAAGACGGGCAGCGGGACCATCGTCGCACCGCGCATGAGCGCGGCGATGATGCCGGCCTTGTAGCCGAAGGTGTGGAAGAAGGGGTTGACGATCAGATAGCGGTCTCCTTCCCTCAGTCCTGCCAGCTCGCTCCAGGTGCCGAAGGCCCGCAGCGTCTGTGCGTGGGTGATGACGGCCCCCTTGGGCTCGCCGGTGGTGCCCGAGGTGAAGAGGATGTCGGAGGGCACATCGGGCCGGACGGCGTCGGCACGTGCCCGTACGTCCCGGGGGGAGACGGTCTTCCCCGCTGCGAGGAACTCCTTCCAGGTGAGGAAGCCGGCAGCTGCGGGTGCGGCTTCGGCGAGCACGACGACGCGGCGCAGGTGCGGCAGCCCGGGCAGGGGGCCTGACCCCGTGCCCCTGCTCGCTCCCGCCGCGCGGCGGAGCGTGGCGACGTAGGACGTGCCGAGGAAGGTGCCGGTGACGAACAGCAGCTTCGCCCGGGTGCGCGCCAGCGCATGGGCCGCTTCGGCACCCTTGAAGCGGGTGTTGACGGGAACCAGCACGGCTCCGGCCGTGACCGCGCCGAGGGCGCAGACGATCCAGTCCGTCGTGTTGGGTGCCCAGACCGCGACCCGGTCGCCGGGCTCGACCCCGGCGGCGAGGCACGCGGCGGCGGCCCGTTCGACGCGTTCGCCGAGCTGCCGGTAGCCGGTCCTGGACCGGCCCTCGACGACTGCTTCGCGGTCGCCGTACCGCTCGGCGGCGGTGCGGACGAGACGGGGTATCGATCCGAACTCCAGGTCACCGTGCATCGGACACCTTCGCCATCCTCGGCCACCCCGCATGCCGGTCCATTGAGCTGACTGTGCGTCAGATTAGCGATAGCCTTCCGCGCTGTCAGCAGCAGCACGGGCGACAGTGCCGGCACGGCCGGCGCCGACACCACCGAGGCGGCGATGGCGATGACGATGAGGACGACGACGGCACCGCTCAAGGACGCGACGGCAATCGTCGGCATTGGTCAGACTCCTTTCGCGAAACAACTCACCGAATCCGAAAAGACCTTGGCGTGCCGCGCCATCCTGGCGGCGCTGGACGACGCCGGCATCGCCCCGTCCGAAGTCGACGCCTTCGCCTCGTACACCATGGAGGAGACCGACGAGGTCGAGGTCGCCAAGGCCATCGGCGCAGGCGACGTGACCTTCTTCTCCCGGGTCGGCTACGGCGGTGGCGGTTCCTGCGCGACCGTGGCCCACCTGGCGGCGGCGATCGCCACGGGACAGGCGACCGTCGGCGTGGCCTGGCGCTCACGCAAGCGCGGCTCGGGCCCCCGCCCATGGCGCAACACCGGGGCCCAACTGCCCACGCCCGCGCAGTGGACGCGTCCGTATGGACTCCTGCGACCGGTCGACGAGATAGCCATGCTGGCCCGCCGCTACATGCACGAATACGGCGCCACCCGCGACCACTTCTTCAACGTCGCCCTCGCCTGCCGCAACCGCGCCAACCAGAACCCTGCCGCGATCATGTACGACCGCCCGCTGACCCGCGAGATGTACATGACCTCGCGCTGGATCAGCGAACCGCTCTGCCTCTTCGACAACTGCCTGGAGACGGACGGCGCCCTGGCCTGCGTCGTCGTCCCCGCGGAGCGGGCCCGGGACTGCCGGGCCGCCCCCGTCTACGTCCACTCCGTCACCCAGGCCCTGCCGGCCCAGCACCACGGCATGGTCAACTACTGGACGGAATCCCCCTTGACCGGCCCCTCCTGGACCGCCGCCCGCCACCTCTGGCAGCGCGCGGACTTCGGCCCGCGCGACGTCCATGTCGCCCAGATCTACGACGCGTTCACACCGCTGATCCCGCTCTCCCTGGAGGGCTACGGCTTCTGCGGACGCGGCGAGGGAGCGGCCTTCACCGAGGGCGGCGCGCTGGAGCTCGGCGGCCGGCTCCCGCTCAACACCGGCGGGGGCGGCCTCAGCGAGGCGTACGTCCATGGCTTCAACCTCATCAACGAGGGGGTCAGGCAGCTCCGCGGCAGTTCGACCGCGCAGGTCCCCGACGCCGCGACATGCCTGGTCACGGCGGGCGAGGGAGTCCCCACATCGGCGCTTCTGCTGAGGAGTTGAACTCATGTCCCCCATGATGAGGGCCACCACTGACAACGGCCTCCTGGCGCCGGTCCCGGACGTGGACGGCGCCCCCTTCTGGGACTTCGCAACACGGGGTGAACTTCGCATACAAACTTGCGCGGACTGCCGTGAACCCCGGTTTCCACCCCGCCCCTGCTGCCCAAAGTGCCAATCATTCGCCAGTAGTTGGCAATTGATGAACGGAACCGGTCACATCTGGTCGTACATTCTTCCCCACCCACCTCTGCTGCCCGGCTACGCCGCACACGCCCCGTACAATGTGGTCGTGGTCGAGCTGTCCGACGCGCCCGGCATCCGCATGGTGGGCAACCTGGTCGCCGCCCCGGACGCGGAGATCGACTCCGCGGCCCCGGAGGACCTGCGCATCGGCGCGCCCGTCCGGGCCGTCTTCCCGCAGGCCCAGGGGATCGCACTCCCCCGCTGGACACCGGAGCGGTCATGACCACGACCGTGGAGAGCGGCGCGGACGGCGTCGCACTGGTGGTCCTGAACCGCCCGGACCGCCTCAACGCCATCGACGCCCGGACGGCCGTCGAACTGACTGCACTCTGGCGGGAGTTCCGCAACGACACCGCCGTCCGCTGCATCGTCCTCACCGGGGCGGGCGACCGCGCCTTCTGCACAGGCCTCGACCGCACCACGGAGACACCTCAGCCCGCGTCCCCGTACTCCCTGGACGACCCGCTGCTGACGATCGGCCCCAAGGCCTCGGACCTGTGGAAGCCGGTCGTCGCCGCGGTGAACGGCATGGCCTGCGGCGGCGCCTTCTACCTGCTGGGCGAATCCGAGTTCGTCGTCGCGTCCCGCAACGCGACGTTCTTCGACCCGCACACCACGTACGGCATGGTCAGCGCGTACGAGTCCCTCTACATGGCCGGGCGCATGCCGTTCGGCGAGGCCGCGCGGACGGCCCTGATGGGCACGGCCGAACGCCTCTCGGCACAACGGGCCTACGAGATCGGCCTGGTGTCCGAACTGACCCCGCCCGGCGGCGCCGTGGAGGCCGCCCTGCGCGCCGCTGCCGTGATCGCGGCGCAGCCGACGGAGGCCGTGCAGGGCACCGTGCGCGCCCTCTGGGCGGCCAAGGAGCAGGCCCGTTCCCATGCGCTGGCCCTGGCCCCGCACCTCGTCACGCTGGGCAACCTGCCCCCGGCGCGCCAGGCGGACCTCTTCACGGCGCGCTCCCGCGACTACCGGTTGCGCTGAGGCGGGTGCCGGCCGGCACCCGCCCGGTCAACGCCGCGTGTGGCCCGTCCCCTTCGCGGCGTCCAGCGCGTACACGCAGCGGTCCTTGCTGCAGGCGTAGACGACACCGCCCTTGGCCACGGGCGAGCCGGTGATCTCGCCGCCCGTGGCCAGCTTCCAGCGGAGCTGGCCACCTGTCGCGTCGACCGTGTAGAGGCAGTGGTCGGCCGAACCGAAGTGCACCCGGCCGTCGGCGGCCACCGGGGCGCCCACGATGTCGCCGCCTGCCGCGAACCGCCACTTCGGCGTGCCCGTCACCGCGTCCAGCGTGTAGAGCGCGCCACCGCTGCCCAGGTGCACGGAACCGTCCGCCACGAGCACCGGCTCCGTCGACTGCCGGGCCTCCGTCGCTATGCGCCACCGCTCGCGGCCCGTGGCCGCGTCCAGCGCGTAGACGGTGCCCAGGTAGTCCGCGATGTAGGCACCGCCGCCCGTGACAACGGCGCCGGGCGCGAAGGAGGGCGGGCACAGGAAGACCGCCGGTGCCTCGAACCGCCAGCGCACGTCACCGCGCGCCACGTCGATGGCGAGCAGGCGCGTGCCGGCAGCGACGTACACCACTCCGTCCGGAGCGGCCAGCAGCCGCACGGGGACCCCGCCGCACGAGGCCGCGTCGCCCACCGGATACGACCACCGCTCGGCGCCCGTACGCGCCTCCAGGGCGCGCAGCCGCGCGTCGGCCCAGACGTAGACCACGCCGTCGTGGAGGGCCGGCCCGCAGTCCGGGGTCTCGAAGTCGGTCTGGACGCCTCCCGTCTCCCACAGCAGATCGCCGGTGGCGGCTTCCCATGCCTGGACGCCTCCGCCGCGGGTGCCGGTGACGACCGTGCCGCCCTCGGCCCGCAGCGAGTAGACCCAGCCGTCGGTCGAGAGCCGCCAGCGCTCCGCGCCGTCCGCGGCGTCGAGCGCGTACAGCGTGGGACCGTCCGAGGCGTGTATGCGTCCGTCGGCGACGGCCATGGCCCAGGCCACGTCGCGGGTCTTGAACTGCCGCCGCCCACTGGCGACATCGAGCGCGTGGACCTCGAACGAGGTGACGTACAGCAGGTCCCCCGCAACGGTGGGCGTGCCCCATACGTCGTTCGACATCCGGAACCGCCACGGCCGCCAACGTCCTTGGTCCGCCTGGATGTTGCTGCCGCCTGCGTCGGGCGACGCGGCAGGAGCGGGCGACGCGACCGGGGCGCCGGTCTGGCCCGGCAGCGCGGCGGAGGCTTCGGAAGGGGGCCGGACCCATCCGGCCGTGGGACCGGCGGCCGGATGCGCCTGGGCATCGGCGACCCGGGGGCCGGGGCCGATCGGCACCTGCGATCCGGCGAGCCGGACCGTCCCCTCGGGCGGGGCTGCGACGGGCGCTGCGGCATGCCGGCCCTGCGGCCCGGTCAGCCCGCCGCGCGGGTCGGGCGCTCCGACGACGGACCGTGCGGGGCTCGCGGGGCCCGCGCCCCAGCCGCTCGCCGCGTGGGCGCTCGGCGCGGGCTCGTAGCCGGGAGCGGGGGCCGGGCCGGAGGTGGGCGGCTGTGCGGGCCGGGGCGGCATGGCACGGCTGCGTCCCGTGCCCGCGGCGCCCGCGGCACCACCGGCGGAAGCGCGCTGCCCGGCCCTGCGGCCCTCGATCAGGGACACGGCGTTGTCCGGCAGCCAGGCCGACGCCGTGCCGCTGTCGTCGTCCCCGCCGGCGGCGAACAGGTGGGGGGCGAGCTGCGCCTGCAGGTCCGCCGGGCTGGGCCGGTGCTCGGCGCTCATCTGCATGCAGGAGTCGATGAGCGGCCGCAGCTCGTCGGGCAGGCCGCTCAGGTCGGGGCCTTCCCTCAGGAGCATGAAGACCGTCTCCACCGGGTTCGCACCGTGGAAGGGCGCGTGCCCGGTGGCCGCGAAGACCAGGGTGGAGCCGAGGGAGAAGACGTCGCTGGCACCGGTCACGCTGCGTGAGTCCCGCGCCTGCTCGGGGGACATGTACGCGGGCGTGCCGACGGCGACGTTGGTCATGGTCAGCCGGGTGTTGGACACCCCCGACGCGATGCCGAAGTCGATGACGCGCGGCCCGTCCTCCACGACCAGCACGTTCGAGGGCTTGAGGTCGCGGTGCACGAGGCCCGCCCCGTGGATGGACTGCAGCGCCTCGGCAATGCCCGCGGCGAGCCAGCGCACGGCCTGGGCCGGGAGCGGCCCGCACTCCGTGATGATCTCCTCGAGCGAGGGCGCAGGGACGTACGCAGTGGCCAGCCAGGGCACGGCCGCCCGCGGATCGGCGTCGACGACGGCGGCCGTGTAGAAGCCGCTCACTGCACGCGCCGCTTCCACCTCACGAGTGAAGCGGACGCGGAAGAGCTGGTCCTCCGCGAGCTCCGTGCGCACCGTCTTGATCGCCACTCGCCGGCCGGATGCCGAACGGGCGAGATAGACCAGCCCCATGCCGCCCGCACCGAGCCGGCCCAGCACCTCGAACGGGCCGATCCGTCTCGGGTCGTGCTGCGTCAGCTGCTCCACCACTGGCCTGCCACCTCCCCGTCGGGGCCCGGAAGGGTTTCCGGCCCCGCTGCAGCGTCTCACCGCGAATTATCCCGGGGAACGCACCCCGATTCTTCCTGGACTGGCCCGCGGTTGCGAACCCGGGTCGGGCTTCGTCGTGTCTCCGCCACATCCGGAACCCCGCCCCCCGCGGTCACCCCCTCTGCGCCTGCGCGGGATCGATGACGGCGAAGTGGGCTCCCTGGTCGTCGGCCAGCACGGCGAAGCGCCCGTAGGGGGTGTCCCGGGGCTCGCGCAGGACGCGGCCGCCGAGCCGCACGGCGGTGGCGGCCGCATCGTCGCAGCCGTCGACGACGAAGTAGACGAGGAAATGCGCGGGCATCTCCTGCGGGAACCCGGCGTCCATGACGACCCGGCCGCCGACCGCGTGCTCGGGGGCCGCGGGTGTTCCGGCGGGGGTCCAGACGGCGAACTCGATGCCCGCCTCCTCGCTCAGGTCGTCGGTGGCGAAGCCGAAGACCTGCTCGTAGAAGGGGTCGACGGCCTTGGCGTCACGGGTGTAGACCTCGGCCCAGCCGTACGAGCCGGGCTCGCCCCGCTCCTCGAAGCCCCCGTGGCTGCCGGCCTGCCAGACGCCGAAGACGGCTCCGCCGGGGTCGGCGGCCGTCAGCATCGTCCCGTACTCGCCGACGGTCATGGGGCCCACGACGATCTGGCCACCCGCGGCGTGGATCCTGCGTGCGGTGGCCGCGGCGTCGGGCGAGGCGAAGTAGAGGGTCCAGGCCGTGGGCATCCTCCCGTCGGGCTTGGGTGCCAGCGCCGCGACATTCTTCCCGTGGTGGAACGCCTGGGCGTAGTGCCCGTACTCACCGCCGCTGTCCTCAAAGGTCCAGTCGAGGAGTTCGCCGTAGAAGCGCTTTCCGGCGGCGAGATCGGACAGCATGACATCCGCCCAGCACGGCATGCCTTCCGTGAATCCTTCCGCGGCTGCGCTCATGGGCCCGGCTCCTTCTGCGTGTGCTGCATCCGCCTGTGCGGGGTGTCCCGCCGCAGGTTGTGCCCAGCTGTCACGGTATCGGCGGAGGGCCGTTCTCGCGCGGGCTGTGGATAACCGGGGAATGGGCGGGTGACGCGGTTGTCCACAGCTTGTCGATAGGACAATTCACCGGTACGGGCCAATCCGCTTCAGCCGTCTCCATACCCCTTCACACCCCATCTGACCTGCCGATACACACCATCACGCACCCCCGCCCCCATTTGCATGCGGCCGAATCGCGCTCCGATCACCCCTCGGTAAGCTGACGGCATGACAGGACAAGTACGCACCGTCGACGGCCGGGTGGCCGGTCGCCGAGGCCAGGCGACGCGGCAGAAGCTGCTCGACTGCCTCGGCGAAATGCTCAGCTCCTCGCCCTACCGCGACGTCAAGGTCATCGATGTCGCCCGCCGGGCCGGCACCTCGCCGGCCACCTTCTACCAGTACTTCCCCGACGTCGAGGGAGCCGTCCTCGAAATCGCCGAGGAAATGGCGAAGGAGGGCGCGAGCCTCACCGAACTCGTCGCCGGACGCTCCTGGGTCGGCAAGTCCGGCTGGCAGGCGGCCGAGGAACTGGTGGACGGATTCCTCGGGTTCTGGCGCAAACACGATGCGATTCTGCGCGTCGTCGACCTGGGAGCGGCCGAGGGCGACAAGCGGTTCTACAAGATCCGCATGAAGATCCTCAACGCGGTCACCAACTCCCTGACGGACTCCGTCAAGGAACTCCAGTCCAAGGGCAAGGTGGACAAGGACGTCAGCCCCGCGGCCGTCGCGGGCTCGCTCGTCGCCATGCTCGCCGCGGTGGCCTCCCACCAGAAGGGCTTCCAGAGCTGGGGCGTCAAGCAGGCCGAGCTCAAGCCGAACCTCGCGCTGCTCGTCCATCTGGGCATCACCGGCAAGAAGCCGACGAAGTAGGCGCGCTGCAGGCCCTCTTGCGGGCCTGTCCGCTCACATCTCTCTCGTGTGTCTCGCACGTCCTGTCATCGCGGCGGCGGGCCGCCCGGGCATGGCCCCGGGCGGCCCGCCGCGTCGCACTCACGGCGGTCAGGAATCACCGATCCCCGGCGCTTGCCGCCGCTCCAGCCGGAAGAGTCTGATCTCCCGTTCCACACGCGCCTGGTAGCGCTCGTACGGCGGCCAGAACCTCAGCAGCGCCGCCCAGACCGCCTCCCGTTCCGCTCCCCGCAACAGCCGTGCCTGCACGGGGATGTCCCGGCCCTTCCAATTGATCTCCGCGTCCGGGTGGGCCAGCAGGTTCGCCGACCAGGCGGGGTGGCCGGGGCGGCCGAAGTTGCTGCCGACGAGAACCCACCCCCCGACCGTGCCGTCGCGGCCGCCGTCCGGCATGCAGGCGAGCGGTGTCCGCCGCTGCTGCCCGGTCTTCGCCCCTGTCGACGTCAGGACGAGTCCCGGAAGCAACTTCGTGCTCAGCAGCAGCCTTCCGCCCGTCAGACGGTGCACTGTGCGGTCCAGGGCCGGTACACAGTGGGGTGCGATTCGCGCGAACGAGCGGGTGGACGAGACCTTCTGCACCAGGCGTTCGACTACAGGCATCACAGCACCACCGCTTCCCGACCGTCTGAAACGTCAAACAGCCCCGCCAGTTCGGCCGCATGGGCCCTCAACCGGTGCACGGGCCCGAACATCAGCTCGTCGGAAGCCGCTCGTTTGAAGTACAGCTGCACATCGTGTTCCCACGTCACCCCGATACCTCCGTGCAGTTGGACGGCCTCGCCCGCCACCCGCCACTGGGCCTCAAGGGCCTGTGCGAGCGCGAGCGCCCCGACGGCCCGCCCCCGTGCGGTACCGGCCACGGCCCAGGCGGCGTAGTACACGGCCGAACGTGCCGCCTGAACGGTCACATGGAGATCCGCCAGGCGGTGCTTGACGGCCTGGAACGATCCGATCGGCCTGCCGAACTGTTCGCGTACGCGCGCGTACTCCACGGTCTTCTCCAGGGCCCGTGCTGCGGCTCCCACCGCCTCTGCAGCCAGTACGGGAGCCGCGCTGCCTCCGAGCGCAGCGAGGGCGGGCAGCGCATCGCCGGTACCGAGCGGTTCCGCGTCGGTGTCCCGCAGCTCGATACGGGCCTGCGGCCGCGTCTCGTCCAGTGCGGTCAGACGCGTACGGGTCACTGCGTGCGCACGGTCCGGCCGCACGGCGAACAGGAGCGTGCGGCTGCGGGCGTATCCGCCGGTGTGCGCGGCGACGAGCAGCAGCCCCGCGCTGTGGCCGTCGAGCACCTGCCCGGCCTCCCCGTACAGCCGCCAGCCGTCGGCGGTGTGGCGCGCCTGCACTCCTCCGGACCGCCCGCCCCCGGCCCAGGCACCGTCGTCCGGCCCGGCGAGGCCGAGCGCCGTCGTCAGCGTGGTGCCGGGCAGAGCGAGTGCTCCCGTGAGCTCGCCGGAGGCCAGTCCCGGAAGCAGCTGCGCGCACTGCTGCGGCGTTCCGAGCGCGGTGACGAGCGGCACGGTGAGTGCTGCCGTGGACAGGAGGGGCGACGGCAGCAGGACCCGGCCCGTCTCCTCGGCGGCCAGGGTGAGTTCGAGGGTTCCGCAGCCCGTTCCGCCGTATCGCTGTTCCACTGCCAGGCCGGCCAGTCCAGGGGACGAGCCGAGCTGCCGCCAGAGGCCCGTGTCGTACCCGGCCCGACTGCGGACCGCTGAACGGACCTGCTTCGAGGAGGCCTGCTTCTGCAGCAACTCCCGCAGGGTGCGGCGCACTTCCTGTTGTTCGCCGCTCAGCCGGGCATCCATCGCGGACTCCCCTCATCCGATCCGACGGCGGGCATTATGGCGAGAGGAAGCCCACTTTCCCAGAGCGGATCTGATGTACCGTCAGATTCATGCCTTCAGGCCGACGCAAGGTCGCCGTCGTCGGTGTCGCCCTCTCGGACTGCGGCCGCCTCGACACCGTCACGCCCTACGCCCTGCATGCCCAGGCCGCACGCCGTGCCCTCGCCGATTCCGGTCTCGACAGAAGCGTCGTCGACGGCTTCGCCTCCGCCGGTCTCGGCACGCTCGCGCCCGTCGACGTCGCGGAGTACCTGGGCCTACGGCCCACCTGGGTGGACTCGACCTCCGTCGGCGGCTGCACCTGGGAGGTGATGGCCGCCCACGCGGCGGACGCCATCGCGGCAGGCCACGCGAACGCCGTCCTCCTCGTCTACGGTTCCACCGCACGAGCCGACATCAAGGCCGGCCGGCGCACCGCCAACCTCGCCTTCGGCGCTCGCGGTCCCGCGCAGTTCGAGGCACCGTACGGTCACACGATCGTCGCCAAGTACGCCATGGCGGCGCGACGCCACATGCACCAGTACGGCACAACCGTGCAGCAGTTGGCCGACATCGCCGTTCAAACCCGCGCCAACGCAGCCTGCAATCCGCACGCCCTGTACCGCGACCCGATCACGGTCGACGACGTCCTCGACAGCCCACTGATCGCCGACCCGTTCACCAAACTGCACTGCTGCATACGGTCGGACGGCGGCTGTGCCGCGCTGCTGGCAGCAGAGGACTACGTGCCGGACACTGCGAAGCCGCCGGTGTGGGTGCTGGGCGCCGGCACGGCGGTGTCACACATGACGATGTCGGAGTGGGAGGACTTCACCGTCTCCCCCGCTGCGGTCTCCGGGCGAAAGGCCTTCGGGCAGGCGGGCGTGGCCCCGCAGGAGATCGACGTGGCCGAACTGTACGACGCGTTCACGTACATGACGCTCGTGACGCTGGAGGACCTCGGCTTCTGCCCGAAGGGCGAGGGCGGCGCATACGCCGCGGACGGCAGGCTGACGACCGGTGGTGCGTTGCCGGTCAACACCGACGGCGGGGGGCTGTCCGCCTGCCATCCGGGGATGCGGGGCCTGTTCCTGATCGTCGAGGCGGTGCGGCAACTGCGCGGCGAAGCGGAGGAGGGGCGCCAGGTCCGCAGGCGCGGTGGACGGCTGCCGCAGCTCGCCGTGGCGTCGGGCACGGGCGGCTGGTTCTGCTCGTCCGGGACAGTGGTCCTCGGGCGCGGCTGACCGGCCCGGCACACGGCTCGCGCACCACCTCCTGTTGGATGGACACATGAGCAACGTGCCGGACGCCGGGCAGCAGGAGCAGGACGAGCGGCAGGAGTCCTTCCGGCACCTCCTGCGCTCCCTCCCTGTGTGGGACACCAAACTGCCGCACTTCGACCCGGCCACGGCACCGGACGACCCGCTGCCGCTCTTCCAGCAGTGGCTGTCCGAGGCGGCCTGGGCGGGCACTCCCGAGCCGCACACCATGAGCCTGGCCACCGCCGACGCCACCGGACGCCCGTCCGTGCGGACGGTGATGCTGCACGACGCCGACGGGCGCGGCTGGCACTTCGCCACCCATCGCACCAGCCGCAAGGGCCGCGAGCTGGCGGCACGCCCCGAGGCGGCCCTGGGCTTCTACTGGCCCGCGGTCGGGCGGCAGGTGCGCGTCCAGGGCACGGTGACGGCTGCGGACGCGGCGGAGAGCCGCGCGGACCTGGGCAAGCGGTCGCCCGGCGCGCTGGCCGCCGCCCTGGTGGGGCACCAGAGCGAGGAGCTGTCCTCGTACGCGGAACTGGAGCGGGCCTCGGAGGCGGCCTGGGAGCGGGCACTCCGTGAGCCGGATGCTCCGGTCGACAGCTGGACGCTGTACGTCCTCGCTGCCGACGAGATCGAGTTCTTCCAGGGTGACGCGCGGCGCCGGCACGTGCGCCTCGTCTACCGCCGTACCGGCCCGGGGTCCTGGACTACCGGGCTGCTGTGGCCGTGAGGTCGGGTGCCGGGTCGGTGGCGAGCCGGGCATGGAGGTGCACGTCCCACATCCGGCCGTCGACGCCCGGCATCGCACCGCGCATCGTGCCCTCGTAGGCGTACGCGCAGTGCCCGGCGACGCGGCAGGAGGCATGGTTGGGCAGGACGTGCCCCAACTCCACCCGGTGCAGCCCGAGATCGCCCCGGAACGCCCAGCGCGTGACGGTCTCCAGGGCGCGGGAGGCATAGCCGCGGCCCCGGTGCTCGGGCAGGACCCAGTACGCGACGCGGGCGGACCGCAGCACCTGGTCGATCATCGCGAGCCCCACATGGCCCACGACGGCGCGGAACCCGTCGTCCTCCGCGGTGATCGCGAACGAGGCCTGGTCCCCCATCCGCCAGCCCGCCGCGCGCCGTTCGAGGAACTCCTGGGCGCCGCACTCGTCCGGAGCGGGCACGGTGACGGCGTTCCAGCGGCGGAAGTCGGGGTCCGATATACCGCGCAGCACGGCATCGAGATCCCGTGCCTCCCAGGGGCGCAGCAGCAGGTCGTACTCACCGAGCCAGACCGGATCCAGTGCCTTGGGTTCCATCATGTGTACATTCAACACGCCCGGAACAGCGGTATCGCCAGGGCGAGTTCCGGATCCTTGCGGAAGGTGACGGTGAGCTCCATGCCCACGCGGAGCGAGCCCTCCGGGCAGTCGGCCACCTCGGTGGTCATGCGCGGCCCCTCTGCGAGGGAGACGACGGCAGGGACGTAGGGCAGCCGGGATCCGAAGGGTTGCAGATCGCTGACATGGACGACGGACCAGGTGTAGAGCGTGGCCCTGCCGCAGGCCTCCTCCCAGACGACGTCGTCGCTCCAGCAGTACGGACAGAACTCCCGCGGGTAGTGATGCGCCCTGCCGCAGCCGACGGCGTGGCAGCGGCGAATCAGCAACCGCCCTTCTCCGGCGGCCTCCCAGTAGGTCCGGGTGAAGTCGTCGGCCTCCGGGACATCGGCGCGCGGCCGTCCCTCCACGTCCGGCCTCCCTTCACGGGCCGTTCGCGGACGGCCCATTCCTGACGGTCCATCAGATCTGTAGCCTGACTGCACGTCAGCTTATCGGCCAACGAGCAGGAGTGGGCGAGAACGATGCTCGGATCGACTCATGGCACCCTCACCACCGCCTCCCGCCCGGCCCGCGTGGCGGCCTGCGGCGAGCGCCCCGGACCGGCCGTCCACGGCACCGCCGACGAGCGGGAGACGGACGTCAGCGGTCGTCCACTGCATGCCGAAGTCCACGATCTGGCAAGGCTCTTCCGGCCCCGGACCGTGGCCGTCGTCGGCGCCTCGGACGCCGAGGGGCGCCCCGGCAGGACCGTCACCGCGCAGCTGATCGACTGGGCCGGGCGCGTCGACGCCCGTATCCACCTCGTGCACCCCACGCGCGCCACCGTCTTCGGCCTCCCCTGCCACCGCTCCGTCCAGGACCTGCCCGAACCGGTCGACGTCGCCGCCGTACTCGTGGGCGACCCCCTTCCCTGCGTCCGTGAACTTGCCGACCACAAGGCCGGGTTCGCCGTCGTCTTCGCCTCCGGCTTCGCCGAGGCCGGCGCCGAAGGAGCCGCGGCCCAGGCCCGGCTCGCCGCCGCCGTCCGCGGCACGGACACCCGGCTCCTCGGCCCCAACACCAACCTCAACGCCTTCGAGCGCTTCCGCGACGACCTGGACGGACCGGCCATCGCGCTGATCACCCAATCAGGCCACCAGGGCCGCCCCGTCTTCGCCCTGCAGGAGCTGGGCATCCGGCTCTCGCACTGGGCCCCGACGGGCAACGAGGCGGACCTGGAGTGCTCCGACTTCATCTCCTGGTTCGCCGGCCGGCCCGAGACCGGCGCGATCGCCGCCTATGTGGAAGGGATCAAGGACGGCCGCTCCTTTCTCCTCGCGGCCGACCGGGCGGCCCGCCGCAAAGTGCCAGTCGTCGCCGTCAAGGTCGGCAGGACGGAGGCCGGGGCCCGCACCGCCGCCTCCCACACCGGCAAGCTGACCGGAGCGGACGACGTGGTGGACGCGGCCATGCGGCAGTTCGGCGTGATCCGTGTCGACGGGCTGGACGAGCTCCAGGACACCGCGGCACTCCTCGCCCGTGCCCGGCCGCCCCGGGCCGGCGGGGTGGCCGTATATGCGATCTCGGGCGGCACGGGCGCCCACTTCGCCGACCTCGCCAGCGCGGCGGGCCTCGACCTGCCCACGCTCTCCCCCGCCAAACAGGACGAACTGCACCAGTTGATACCCGGGGACCTGAGCGTGGCCAACCCCGTCGACTGCGGCGGCCATCCCGTGGGCGACGCGCGCGGCCGCAGGATCATCGACACGCTGCTCGCCGATCCGTCCGTCGGCGTCCTCGTCTGTCCCATCACCGGCCCCTTCCCTCCCCTCAGTGACCGGCTCGCGCAGGACCTCGTGGACGCCGCGGAGGAGACGGACAAGCCGGTCTGCGTGGTGTGGGGATCCCCCGTCGGCACGGAGGACGCCTACCGCACCACCCTGCTCGGCTCTTCGCGCGTTTCCACCTTCCGCACGTTCTCGAACTGCATCACCGCCGTCCGCGCCTACCTCGGCCACCACCGCTTCACCACCGGCTACCGCTCCCCCTTCGACGACGCACCGCGCGTCCCCTCTCCCTCGGCGGGCAAGGCACGAGCCCTCCTGCGCCCGGGCGAGCAGCTCAGCGAGCACGCGGCGAAGCAGCTCCTGCGGGCGTACGGCATACGCGTCCCCCGCGAACACCTGGTGACCAGCGCTGCGGCGGCCGTCCGGGCGGCGGGCCAGATCGGCTACCCCGTGGTCATGAAGGCCTCGGCACCGCAGCTCGCCCACAAATCGGAGCTCGGCCTGGTCAGGATCTGTCTCACCTCGGCCAGCCAGGTCCGGGACACCTACCGCGAACTCACCGACATCGCCCGCTTCGAAGACCTTCCGCTGGACGGCATCCTCGTCTGCCAGATGGTCGGGCGCGGCATCGAGACGGCCGTCGGCATCACGCACGACCGGACCTTCGGCCCCACCGTGACCGTGGGGCTGGGCGGCGTGCTGATCGAGGTCCTGGACGACACGGCCGTGCGCATACCGCCCTTCGGTGAAGGCGATGCCCGCGCGATGATCGGCGAACTGCGCGGGCGGGCTCTGCTGGACGGCGTCCGGGGACGCCCGTCCGCCGACACGGACGCCCTCGTCGAGACCGTCCTGCGCGTCCAGCGCATGGCACTCGAAATAGGTGACGGGATCGCCGAGTTGGACATCAACCCGCTCGTGGTGCTCGACCACGGTCAGGGCGCGGTGGCCCTCGACGCGCTGGTCCTCTGCCGCTGACACGGCACACACATCCCCGAACGGACCGCGCCCGGCCGCCCGCAGGACAAGGAGCTCCCCCATGAACCTCTCCCCCCGTGAAGGGCCCCCCGGCCCCTCCGCATCGGATGAGTCATTGGTACTGCACCCCACTGACAACGGCGTTGCCCGGATCGCCCTCAACCGCCCGCACACCCTCAACGCCATCACCCCTGACCAGCGGGAACAGTTGATTTCACATTTGTCCCGGGCCTCCGCCGAACCGGCCGTGGGAGCCGTGGTGATCACCGGGTCCGGCCGGGGATTCTGCTCCGGAGCCGATCTTCGTTCCGCGGCGGCGGCAGCCCCCTCCGAGCGCATTCCGGGCGACGTGGCCCGCACCATCCGCCACGGCGCGCAGCGGCTGATCACGGCGGTCCTGGACTGCGAGAAGCCCGTGATCGCCGCCGTGAACGGCGTCGCCGCAGGCCTCGGCGTCCATCTCGCATTGGCCTGCGACCTCGTCCTGGCCGCCGAATCCGCCCGGTTCACCGAGGCGTTCGTCCGCCGCGGCCTGGTGCCGGACGGCGGCGGGGCTTATCTCCTGCCGCGTCTGGTGGGGTTGCAGAGAGCGAAGGAGCTGATGTTCTTCGGCGACACGCTGTCCGCCGCCGAAGCGGAACGATTCGGCCTGGTGAACCGCGTCGTGCCCGACGGAGAACTGGCCCGCACGGCCCAGGCGTGGGCCGAGCGGCTCGCGGCCGGGCCGACCCGGGCCCTCGCCCTGACGAAACAGCTGCTCAACGCCTCGTTCGACGCCGACCGCACCGCCGCGTTCGCCGCCGAGGCGGCAGCCCAGGAGATCAATGCGGCGACGGCGGACGCAACCGAAGGCGTCCGCGCCTTCGCCGAACGCCGCCGACCCGTCTACCGGGGGCGGTGACGAGGCGTGCGGCGAGAGGACTTCCACTCTGACGCAGCGTCACTTTCAATGGCTGCATGATGGGACACGCGGGGATGGCCGCAGCCGCCGTGCGCCACTTGCGCCGGAAGGGGGCGCCGGCGTCCGCGGCACCGCCGGTCGATCCACTGCCCCGGCCGGAGCTCCGGGCCGTGCGGGCGGACGAGCCCCCTCCGCCGGATCCCGCCGAATTCCGGCGCGTCCTCGGCCACTTCGCCTCCGGCGTCACCGTGATCGCGGCGCCCGGCACGGAGAGCGAACCGCCCGCCGGCTTCGCCTGCCAGTCCTTCGCCTCGCTGTCCCTCGACCCGCCGCTCGTCGTGTTCATGGTGGCGCGGACCTCCGCGTCCTGGCCCCGCATCGCCCGTGCGGGGGTCTTCTGCGCCAGCATCCTCGGCGCCGAACAGGAGGCGCTGTGCCGGGGTTTCGCGGTCAGCAGCGCACAGAACGCCGACAAGTTCGCAGGGGTGCTCCACGAGCCCGCCCCCGTCACCGGGTCGCCGAGGCTCGCGGACGTACCGGCCTGGGTCGACTGCTCGGTCCACGCGGTGCACACGGGCGGCGACCATCTCGTGGTCGTGGGGCGCGTCGAGGCCCTGGGGGCGGACGAGAGCGCTGCGGGCGCCGGGCCGTTGGTCTTCCACAGGGGCGCGTTCGGGACGCTGCGCGCCACCGAGCGCTGAACGACGCGGGAGAGGCAGGAGAGGCGGGATCGGTGCACCCTGCCGCTACTTCCTGCCCTTACTTCTTGTCCTTACTTCTTGTCCTGCGACCCATGGTGCTCGCTCTCGCCGTGATGCTCGTTCTCTTCGCGGTGCACGGTCCCGACGCTCTGCTCGCCCGTGTCACCGTGCTTGTCGCGGTGCCCGTGCTTGCCGCCGTGCCCGCCCTTGACGACCTTGGTCAGCACGTACTTCTTGCCCGAGCCCGGCTTGCCGATCTCGTGGAAGATCCGGGGCTTCTTCTCCGTACCGGTGAGGCTCCAGTCACGGGCCAGCTCGCAGCTGCCGATCCGCATGGAGACGCCCTGGACAGGCCCCTTGCCCGGCAGGGGCGACCACGTCCCGGAGCCGTCGCAGTCCTTCGGCTTGTCCTTGCCCGTACCGTCCCACACGTAGTTGTCGAGCCCCTTGGCGACCAGGGCGCCGTGCGTCTCGAGCCTGACCGTGCCGCCGCGGCCGTCCGTCCAGGTGCCGGCAAGGTCCGACCCGGAGAGCCGGGGCGGCTCGTACACGTTCACCAGACCGGTCCCGTAGACCGTCGCACCCACCGCTCCAACGGCCAGCCATGCGATCGCACCGTTGCGGGTGACCTTCCGGGCCACGCTTCCGGGCCGGTTCTCGCGGATCCGGCGGGCGGCCGCTCCAGCGACCAGAGCGGCGGGCAGCAGGACTGCGGTGAGGGACGACCACCACAGCAGGTACGCGAGGGGGTGCGCCAGCGAGAGGCTGCCGAGTGCGGCGATGCCTCCGAACACGGCCACCGCACCGGCGGCGACCACCGGCACGGCCCCCAGCGTCCACTTCCACCCGCCGGGACGGCCCCGGCGCTCGGCCGCCCGGCGGGCGAGCGTCAGTGCAGGCATCACAGCGGCGGCAGTGACGAACCCGCTGAGCAGGACGACGAGCAGTAGAGCCCCCAGGGACACGGCGACGACCAGAAGGATTCCGCTGGGCAGTCCGTCGTGTTCGCGGGACAGCAGGACGAGCACACCGGCCGTCGCAGCGACCACCGACTCCGCACAGAGCGCGGCCATCGATGCGCAGAACGCTGCGCCGAAGCCGTCCGGGTGCGCCACCTGCTGCGCGGTCGTACGGGTCGTCCCCGGGGCGACGTCCTCTGTCGCCTCGTCGGGTATGGCATGCGGCTCAGCCTGCTGTGTCATGTCGCCCCTCTCTCCAAGAAAGATTCCCCCAGAGGCCGAGAGGTTCCGCTGCGGGGTCGTTCCGAGACCGTGCCCGGCTGTCGACCGGGCGACCATTCTTACCGAATAGTTCTGCTTGACCCGATACGGGCCATACAAGCCGGCCGCGCGCTCGGACGGCGGCCGCAGCAAACCCTGCCGTGCAAGGGCACGGCAGGGATCACATGCGGGTTCCCGGGGTAGGACGCAGCAGGTCGCCGGAACGTTGTCAGGACCGCCGGACGAGTCGGGGAGAGGGACGGCACAAGCAGGGAAGGGACGAGGACAGGGGACAAGGACGCGTCATTCCGTGAGGTACAGGCGCGTCATTCCCGGAAGGACAGCACCGCCCGTGTCACCGCTCCGCGGCGCACGTCCTCCGCCGCCTTCCCGAAGTCCTCCACCGGATAGACGGCGGACACCAGCTCGTCCAGCAGGAGCCGTCCTTCGCCGTACCACCGTGCGTACAGCGTTATGTCGTGCTGCGGCCGCGACGAGCCGTAGCGGCAGCCAAGGATCGACTTGTCGAGATACATCGACGAGACGGGGAACGACGCCTCCGCGCCGGAGGACGGCACCCCGAGCAGCACTGCCTGCCCGTGCCGGTCGAGGAGGCCGATCGCCTGCCGCACGAGCCGGGTGTCGCCTACGCACTCGAAGGCATGGTCGGCGCCGCAGGGGAGGATCTCCCGCACGGCGGCGGAGGTGTCGGGGACGGCGGAGGCGTCGACGAAGTGCGTCGCCCCGAACCGCCGCGCCGCCGGGCCCTTCGCCGCGTTGGCGTCAATGGCGATGACGGGCGAGGCTCCGGCGATACGGGCCCCTTGCAGGACGTTGAGCCCGATGCCGCCCGCCCCGATGACGACCACGGAGTCGCCCGGCCCGACCCGGGCGCGCCGGAGTGCCGCGCCCACTCCCGTGAGCACCGCGCAGCTCATGACGGCGGCCGAGGCCATCGGCATGCCGGCCGGGATCCTGACGGCCTGGACCCCCTTGACCACCGTGCGCTCCGCGAAGACCGAACTCGAGGCGAACTGGAACAGCCGCTCGCCGGGCCGGGAGAAGGGGCGGCCCGGTCTGCCGATGGAGGCACGGCACATGGTGGGCCGGCCCCGGTCGCAGTCGGGGCAGGTGCCGCAGTTGGCCAGTGTGGACAGTGCGACGTGATCGCCGGGAGCAACATGTGTGACGCCTGTTCCAACGGACTCGACGACGCCCGCACCTTCGTGCCCGAGCACGACGGGGACGGGATACGGAATGACCCCGTCGACGACCGACAGATCGCTGTGGCACAGGCCTGCGGCGGCCACGGAGACGAGGACCTCGCCGGGCCCGGGCGGGCGGACCTGCAGGTCGTCGACCGTCCGCGCCTGCTTCCCGTCGAAGATGACACCTCTCATGCCCGACTGTCCTCTCGTCCTCGCGAGTTGGCGGCGGCGGTCTCAGGAGGACCAGACGACCGACTGGAGTTCGCTGTACGCGTGCAGCCCGAAGGAGCCCCCGTCCCGGCCGACGCCGCTCCCCTTGAAGCCCCCGAACGGGGTCTCGGGGTGCCGCTGAGCCGTGTTGATGCCGATGTTTCCGCTGCGCAGCCGGGCGGCGAGGGCCCAGGCGCGGGCGGTGTCGGAACCGAAGACGTAGTCGTGGAGCCCGTACGGGGTTCCGTTGGCGATGTGCACCGCTTCGTCCTCGTCGTCGAAGGGGAGGACGACGACGACGGGCCCGAAGATCTCCTCGCGGGCCACGGTCATGTCCGGGGTGGCGTCGACGATCAGAGTGGGCCCCACGTAGAAGCCGGGCCGCAGGTCGGGGCGGGTGCCGCCGACGACGATCCGGGCTCCCTGGGCCCGGGCGCCGGCGATGTACGCCTCGACGCGGTCGCGCTGGGCGGCGGAGATCAGCGGGCCCACGGCGGTGGAGTTATCCACAGGGCTTCCCACGGCCAGTGACTCAGCGTAACGTTGGAGACCGGCGACGACCCGTTCGTACAACGCCCGTTGGACGAGCACGCGGGCCGGCGCCGTGCAGATCTGCCCGCTGTGGAAGGACCAGACCGAACCGACCGCCCCGATCGCCGACCTGAGCACCGCTCCGTCGGCATCCCCCAGGACGATGGCAGCACCCTTGCCGCCCAGCTCCATCAGGGTGCGCTTCATCGACCTCCCCGCGGCCTCGGCGATCTTCTTCCCCACGGCGGTGGAACCGGTGAAGCTGACCATGTCGACGCCGGGATGGGCCACCAGCGCCTCACCGGCGGCGGGCCCCGAACCGGTCACCACGTTGAACGCACCGTCCGGGAGGCCGGCCTCCCGGAGGAGCGGGCCCAGGAGCAGACAGCACAGGGGGTCCTGCGGCGCCGGCTTGGCCACGACCGTATTGCCCATGGCCAGGGCAGGGGCGACCTTGCCCGCGAGATTGACGACCGGGAAGTTGTAGGAGGTGATGCAGCCGACCACGCCCACGGGGCGGCGTACGGCCACGGCGCCCACGAGGCCGCCGGGAGCGAGCGGGCTCGCCGCGACGGGCCGGGGCGCGAGCGGGACGGTGTCCGGTTCCAGGGCGCCTCGCGCATAGCGCCGGAAGCGTTCGGCCGCCGTGGGCAGTTGCATGGCCGAGGTGACGCGCAGGGTCGCACCCGTCTCGGCCTGGAGGAGGGGGACGATCTCCTCCTTGTGTTCGAGTATCAGTTCCGCCATCCGGTCCAGTACGGCTGCGCGTTGCCGCGGAGTCGTACGGGACCAGCCGTCCTGAGCGGCCCGTGCGGCGGTCACGGCGTCGGCGACTTCGGCGGGAGTCGCCTCCGGGGCCTCCCCGACGACCTCTTCGGTCGCCGGATTGACAACTGGATAGTGCCCTTTTCCCGGCGCACGCCACGTGCCGCCGATCCAGTGCCCGTAGGCGGTTGCCGTCGGTGTCGCCGATGTCATGGCCGGGGCTCCTTCGTCAGGCCGAGCACGCGCTCGGCGATGACGGTGCGCTGGATCTCGTCCGAGCCGCCGTAGATGGTGTCGGCGCGGCTGAAGAGGAACTGGCGCTGCAGGTCGTCCAGTTCGTACGGCCGCGCGGCATCCCAGTCGCGCGGCCCGAGGGCGGCGGACGCGCCGCGCACCTGCATCGCCAGCTCGCCCAGCCTCCGGTGCCAGCCGCCCCACAGCAGTTTGGCGGCTGCGCCCGCCCCGGGGTCGTCCCCCGCACCGAGGTTCCGCAGGGCGTTCCAGCGCATGCTCTGCAACTCGGCCCACTGCCGTACGAGCCGGTCGCGCATGACCGGTTCCGCTGCGGCGCCCGTCTCCCGGGCGAGGCCGACGACCCGGGCCAGTTCGGCCGCGAAGCCGATCTGCTGGGCGAGGGTGGCCACTCCGCGCTCCCGGGCGAGCAGGCTCATCGCGACCCGCCAGCCGTTGCCCTCTCCGCCGACGAGGTGCTCGGCGCGGGCCTCGGCATCGTCGAAGAACACCTCGTTGAAGCCGGCGTCCCCGGACATCTGCCGGATCGGGCGGACGGTGATCCGGCCGGGCTGGTCCATGGGGACGAGCAGCAGGGAGAGTCCGTGATGGCGCCGCGATCCCTCCGCGCTGCGGGCGAGGACGAAGCACCAGTCGGCCTCGCGGGCGTGGGAGGTCCAGATCTTCTGGCCGGTGATCCGATAGGTGCGGCCGCCGTCGGCGCGGGTGGCGGTCGTACGGACGGCGGCGAGGTCGGACCCCGCGCCCGGTTCGCTGTAGCCCTGGCACCAGAGTTCCTCGCCGCGGGCGATGGCGGGGAGGAAGCGGGCGCGCTGGTCGGCGTCGCCGTGGGCGAGGAGGGTGGGGGCCAGCAGGTTCTCGCCCATGTGACCGAGGCGGGCGGGCGCCTGGGCGCGGGCGTACTCCTCGGCCCAGACGATCTGTCCGGCCGGTGTGGCGGACCGGTTGCCGAAGGTTCCGTGCGTGCGGTCCCAGCCGAGGCCGATCCACCCGCCGGTGCCGAGTTCACGTTCCCAGGCACGGCCGCCGATGCGGGGGCGCGCCCCGGACTCCTCGGTGAGGTGCTCGGCCAGCCAGGCCCGCGCCTCCTCCCGGAGTGCTTCGTCCTGCGGCCCGAAGGCGAAGTCCATGCCGTCTCCCTTCGATACGACCCGCGGGGAACGGGGGGGGCGGGAACCGCCGTATGCGACCTAGGTGTTGGGCCGCTCGTCCGCCGCAGCCGCCTTGGCCATGGCCCGCAGCCGGTCCAGGAGCGGCATCGGATCGGTGCCGACCGTCCCCGGAAGGAGATCGGCGATCTTCTCGGGGCTCCAGCCGCCTTCGGCATAGGCGGCGCGCAGTTCGCGGGGCTGCGCCCACACGGCGATCTTGGGACCGGCCACGGTGTAGACCTGCCCGGTGATTCCCTCGGCACGGGCGCGGTCGCTGAGCAGGTAGACGACGAGTGCGGCCACGTCCTCGGGTTCGCCGATCTCCGTCAGCTCCATCGGCACCTTGGCGGACATCCGCGTACGGGCCACGGGGGCAACGCAGTTCGCGGTCACCCCGTATTTGTGGAGGCCCAGTGCGGCGCTGCGCACGAGGGAGATCACGCCGCCCTTGGCGGAAGCGTAGTTGGCCTGGGCGACGCTGCCCTGGTGGCTGCCGCTCGTGAAGCCGATGAGGGTTCCGCTCCCCTGGCGCCGCATGGCGGCCGAGGCAGCCCGGAAGACGGTGAACGTGCCCTTGAGGTGAGTGGCGATGACAGGGTCCCACTCCCCTTCCGTCATGTTGAAGAGCATGCGTTCGCGCAGGATTCCGGCCACGCACACGGCGCCGTCGAAGTGTCCGTAGCGGGCGAGGGCGATATCGGCGATCCGCTGCCCTCCGGCCATGGTCGAGATGTCGTCCGTGACGGCCACGGCCTCGCCGCCCGCCGCTTCGATCTCCTTGGCCACGGCGGCAGCGACCTCGCCGGCGGGTTCTTCGCCGTCGACGGTCACCCCGTAGTCGTTGACGACGACGCGTGCCCCCTCGGCGGCACACGCCAGGGCCACGGCCCGGCCGATCCCCCGGCCGGCACCGGTGACGGCAACCACCTTGCCTGCCAAGAAGTTCCCCACGGTGCGCCCCTTCCCGCAGCTTCTGACGGACCGTTAGATTCTGGAGAGGGGGGCCGGGGAAGACAAGAGCCGGGAGGGAACCCATGGCGCTGCCACCCGAGTTCCACGAGATCGCCAAGCGGGTCAACAACTGGGGGCGCTGGGGAGCGGACGACGAGATCGGAACTCTCAACCTGATCACGGACGATGTCGTGCGCAGAGCCGCCGCGACCGTGACCAGCGGCCGCCGGATCCCGCTGGCGCTGCCCCTGCAGCAGGACGGGGTGCAGACGGGCCTCATTCCCGGCAGGGTCAATCCGCTGCACACCATGACGTCCGTCAATGCGGAGCTCTTCGGCCCGGGAACGGTCGCCACCAGCGACGACGTGGTGACCATGGGCCTGCAGGCGGCCACCCACTGGGACGGGCTGGCCCACGTCTCCCACGGCGGCCGGCTCTACAACGGCCGCCCGGCGGATTCCGTCACCGCCCACGGTCGTGCGTCCTTCAGCGGCATCGAGAAGGCCGGGCCGGTCGTCTCCCGCGGCGTCCTGCTCGACGTCGCCCGCGCCAAGGGGGTGGAGCGGCTCGACGGCGGCCATGCCGTCACTCCCGAAGACCTCGACGCTGCCGAGGAACTGGCGGGCACCACGGTCGGGGAGGGCGACATCGTCCTCGTACGGACCGGCCAGATGCAGCACTACCTGGAGGGCAACAAGGAGGCGTACGGCTTCCCTTCGTCCGGGCTGTCGGTCCGCACACCCGACTGGTTCCACGCCCGCGATGTCGCCGCGGTCGCCAACGACACGCTCACGTTCGAGATCGTCCCGCCTGAGATCGAGAACCTCTGGCTGCCCGTACATGCCCTGCACCTGGTGGAGATGGGGATGCCGCAGGGCCAGAACTGGAATCTGGAAGAGCTCTCCGTCGCGTGCGTCGAGGAGCGGCGCCACACCTTCCTGCTGTCGGCGGCACCGGAACCGTTCCTCGGGGGAACGGGAGCCCCTGTCGCCCCGGTCGCCGTGCTCTGAAGAAACAGGGCACCGGCCGCACCAGCCACATCAGCGGCAACCGAACGCGAGCGGAAAGCGCCAAACTGCGGGCGAGCCGCAAGTCATGGGCGGACGGCGGCGTACAGATGCACACCCCGAGCACGGCACCGCACGCCGCCACCCAGCCTCCGGCGCCTCAGCCCTGTCGTTGCGCCGGGCCGCGACCCGTACTCGCCAAGGCAACCCTGGATCCCCGGGCCTCTCGACGTCCCCTCGCAACGAATCGCTGCATCCAAGGGTGATCACGTGAACACTTCACGTCAACACCTGGTCTGGACTTTGTCGACTACGCCCGATTTGTCACGGCGTGTTGTGGCTCGAAAGCACCAGTCCACAGCGGTCCCGGGCGGTCGACCTCGCACCAGATGCGCTTGCCCGCGCCCTCGGGCTGCCAACCCCAGCGGTCGGCGAGCCCGTCGACGAGCTCCAGGCCCCTCCCGCCCGTGTCATCACCTCGGGCACAGCGCTGCCGCGGCGGCCTGGTGCTGTTGTCTGCCACCTCGACACGGACGGTTCCGGGACACCCCCCGGGCACCGCCCCCACGGAGGTGCCCGCGCTGGGGAAGAGCATCCGCAGCACGGCCGGACAACCCGTGTGCACCACGGCGTTGGTGACCAGCTCCGAGATCAGCAGGATCAGCGTCTCGGCGAGCGGCTCGTCGACCCCTATGCCGGACCCGGCGAGGCGCGACCGCGCCCACCTGCGAGCCCGCCCCACTTCCGCGGGGTCGGCCCGTACCTCCATCTGCATCTGAAGCATCTGCACCGCTCACACCACCCGAACCGGCGGACACAACACCTCGCGCCTCCAAAGGGTCACAGAACGTGATGCCCTTCCAAGACAGCATGGTTGACGTACAGTTACCTCAACAAGCGCTTCAGGCATATTCCGGCGCAAAGGAGTATGCGCCGCCCGCGCTGTGCGACCTGCGCCGCGAGGCTTCGAACACCGGGGAACCGGGCTCCCCGCACCGATGCGAGCTGGGCACATGCCGACGTTGGACATCGTCCGGCCGACAACGCCTTGATGGTTGCGCCTTTGAACCACTCGCATCCAAGGGAGAGTACCCGAGGGTGGAGCCGACTCCGCACCGTGACGAGTTACACGCGGAACACAACTCGATATCAACACAGCGTGATCTTTTTTCCATGGCAAGGCAGGCATTTCACCGCACCCCGACTACTCAGCGCCATATACGTCTCCGGCCAGTAGCTCGGCGGCCAACTCCTCCTCGGCGGCGGCCGGAGTCCGCCACTGCTCGCGCCTGAGCCAGGCCCGCTTGAGATGCAGGTGGACGTCCGCGTCCCACGTGAAACCCATACCGCCGTGCACTTGCAAGCAGTCCCGTGCATTACGGACAGCCGCTTCGTCGGCGAGCAGCTTTGCTCCCGCGATATCGCAAGCTGTCGTGGTCAGTGACGCCGCATACACGCTACTGCGTGCGATTTCCGCACGCACGAGCATGCGGGCGCAGAGGTGTTGCACGGCCTGGAAGGCCCCGACGGGGCGGCCGAACTGCCGGCGGGACCGGGCGTGGAGGACGGCCATTTCGAGCGTGCGCAGAGCGCTGCCGAGTTGCTGGGCGGCGGCCAGGAGGGCGGCCTCGTTGCGCAGGTGTTCGCCATCTCCCCCTGGCAGCACACAGGTTGCCGGGAGCGGGGGCAGCTGACGCATCTCGTGCAGAGATGTCAACGGGTCCACCGACTGCACGGCCTGGGCGGCCAGGGCCCGCGGTCCGGTGCCCTTGTCCGTCGCCATCACCCGGGCCTCCGCACCGTCGAGGAGCAGCACGGAGTCTGCGACGTCCAGGTGTTCAGCCATTCCGGGGCCGGTCAGAACCGTCACCACTCGGGCACCCTCGGCCGCTCCGGGCACCAGACCGGCCGCGAGGTGAGTGGCGACCAGCGGGCCGGGCACCAGGGCCCGTCCCGCCTCCTCGAAGAGGAGCACCGCCTCCGGGAGCCCCAGGCCCACGCCGCCGTCCTCCTCCGACAGCCGCAGCGCGAAGAAGCCCGCGTCGCCCAACTCCCGCCACAACACCCGGCCGACGCCCCACCAGCCGACCTTCCCCCGGGCGCCTTGAGCACCCTGAACGGCCTGAACGCCCTGATCCCCTTGGGCATCCTGAACACCCTGAGCCCCCTCCGCCTCCACCGCCTCCCTCAGCCGCTCACGGGGGAAGCTCCGCTTGAGGAGCTGTCGCACGCCCGCCTGCAGGGCCCGTTGGTCGTCGTCCAGCCGGAAGTCCATGGATGCCGTCACCGTCCTCCCGGGAGGCCGAGGATGCGCTCGGCGATGATGTTCTGCTGGATCTGGGAGGTGCCGGCGGCGATCGTGTACGAGAGCGAGGAGAGACGCTGGGCGGTCCACTCCTGCGCGGCATCCAGCGAGGCAGGGCCGAGGACCTCGGCGGCCGCGTCGTACAGCTCCTGGCGGGCCTTGGAGTAGCGCAGTTTGAACACCGAGCCTCCGGTGCCCGGCACCCCGCTCCCGCCGTTGCGCAGCGCGTGTCCAGCCGCGCTCACGTTCCACTGCACCAGCCGCCACAGTGCACCGAACTCCGCGCTCAGCCGCCCCAGTCGGCGGCGCAGCGCAGGGTCTTCCCAGCGGCCGTTCTCCCTCGCTTTCCCGGCCAGCCGGGTCAGGGTGCGGCGGCAGGCGACGACCTCGCCCGCGAAGGCGGTGCCGCGTTCGAAGGAGAGGGTGACCATGGTGATGCGCCAGCCGTCGTTCTCGGCTCCGACGCGATACGAGAGCGGCACCCGCACCTCGTCCAGGTGCACCTCGGCGAACTCGGCGGAGCCGGCCAGGGTGCGCAGCGGCCGGACCGTGACGCCCGGGGAATCCATCGGCAGGGCGAGCCAGGAGATCCCGCGGTGCCGGGGGGCCGACTCGTCGGTGCGCACGAGCAGTTCGCACCAGTCGGCGACCTCGGCGTGGGAGGTCCAGATCTTGCTGCCGGTGACGACGTACGCATCGCCGTCCCGGGTCGCGCGGGTGCGTAGGGAGGCGAGGTCGGAGCCGGCCTCGGGTTCGGAGAAGCCCTGGCACCACACCTCCTCGCCCCGCAGGATCGGCGGCAGCCAGCGGGTGCGCTGGGCGGCCGTCCCCTCGGCGGCGATGGTGGGGCCGGCGTGCAGCAGACCGACGAAGTTGGCGCCCACGTAGGGTGCCCCCGCCAGTTCGGTCTCCTCCAGGAAGATCAGGTGCTGGGCGGGGGTGGCCCCTTGGCCGCCGGCGTCGGCGGGCCAGTGCAGTCCGGCGTATCCGGCGTCGTACAGGGCCCGTTGCCAGGCGCAGTCGTAGGCGCGCCGCCCGGGCCAGTCGGCCGGTGACGGTGCGGGGGGCAGCCGGGGCAGGGCGTCCGCGAGCCAGGCGCGCAGCCGTTGCCGGAAGCCCTCTTCCTCCGCGGTGCAGGTGAGGTCCATGAGAGCTCACCTGCCGTGCGGGCCGGGCAGGGCAGACAGGCCGGACGGGCCGGACAGGCCGGAGGTGCCGGCGGGGTCGAGGTCCAAGCCCAGCATCCGGATGGCGTTGCCGCGCATGAGTTTGCGGACGGTCTCGTCGTCCAGGCCCCTCACATGGTCGAGGGCGACCTCCTTGGTGTGGGGGAAGGTCGAGTCCACGTGGGGGTAGTCGGTCTCGAAGGTGGCGTTGTCGCGGCCGACGACGTCGAGCGAGGCGATGCCGTGTTTGTCGCGGAAGAAGCAGCAGTGGATCTGCCGGTAGTAGTAGGTGGAGGGGGGCTCGGGGATCAGGTCGCGCACGCCGCCCCAGGCGCGGTGCTCGCGCCAGACGTCGTCGGCGCGCTCCAGGGCGTAGGGGATCCAGCCCATCTGCCCTTCGGCGTAGGCCAGTTTGAGCTGTGGGAAGCGGACGAGCACACCGCTGAAGAGGTAGTCCGTCATGGAGGCCATGGCGTTGTTGAAGGACAGCGAGGCCTGGACGGCCGGGGGCGCGTCAGGTGATGCGGCGGGCATCTGCGAGGAGGAGCCGATGTGCATGCAGACGACCGTGGCGGTCTCCTGGCACTCGGCGAAGAAAGGGTCCCAGTAGCCGGAATGGATCGACGGCAGGCCCAGGTACGGCGGAATCTCGCTGAAGGTCACGGCCCGTACGCCGCGGGCGGCGTTGCGCCGGATCTCGGCGACGGCCAGGTCCACGTCCCAGAGCGGGATCAGGCACAGCGGGATCAGCCGGCCGCCGCTGTCGCCACACCACTCCTCGGCCATCCAGTCGTTGTAGGCGCGCACGCAGGCGAGGGCGACCTCCTTGTCGTGCGCCTCGGCGAAGGTCTGGCCGCAGAAGCGGGGGAAGGTGGGGAAGCACAGGGACGCCTCGACATGGTTGAGGTCCATGTCCTTCAGCCGTTCCGCCGGGTCCCAGCAGCCGGGGCGCATCTCCCGGCGGGTGATGCCCTCCAGGGTCATGTCGTCGCGGTCGAAGCCGACGGCCGCGATGTTGCGCTTGTACGGGAACTGCAGGTCCTCGTAGATCCACCAGTCGGCGGGCGGGCCGGCGGGGTCCATGGTGATGCGGTACTTCCCGCCCACGTACTGCAGTTCGCCGATCCCGGCGGTCAGCGGGCGGGGGCCGCGTTCGCGGTACTTGGCGGGCAGCCAGGCGTCGAAAAGGTGGGCGGGCTCGATCACATGGTCGTCGACGCTGACGATGCGCGGAAGATCCATGGCGTCTTCTCCCTCGCCGGACAAGGGGACCGGGGCCGGCCGGGGCCCCGCGGCGACCTGACGGTGCGTCAGCTCACGCGGCCAGTCAGGCTAGCCCCCGCCCCCTGGACCCACAAGGCACGTCCTCCTACGCTCGCCATTTATCTGACGAAGCGTCAGGCAATAGAAACGGAGGGCCGCCATGCAGTCGCCCGGCACCGCCCCGGACCTCGCCGCGTCCCGCACCCTGTGGGAACTGCTCGACCGCCGCGCGGCCCTCACTCCGGACGCCCCGGCGCTCCTCCAGGACGAGTCCCCGGGCCCGTCGGATGCACCTGGGGCCGCCCGCCGCCTGACGTTCGGCGGCCTGCGCACCCGCAGCGAGCGTGTCGCCGCCTGGCTGCACAGGCTCGGCGTGCGGCCGGGCAGCTGCGTCGCCTGGCAGCTGCCCACCCGCATCGAAACGGTCGTCCTGTCCTTCGCCCTGGCCCGCCTGGGCGCCGTCCAGACGCCGCTCGTCCCCGCCTGCCGCGACCGCGAGACCGGGCATGCACTGCGCGCGTCCGGTGCGGAGTTCTTCGCCGTGCCCGGCACCTGGCGCGGCCACGACCACACCGCCATGGCCCGCCGCCTGGCCCTCACGCTGCCCGTCCCGCCCCTGGTGTTCACCGCGTACGAGCGCCTCCCCGAGGCCGATCCCGCGACCCTGCCGCCCCCGCCCGCCGACGGCACGTCCGTCCGCTGGATCCACTGGACCTCCGGCACGACCTCGGACCCCAAGGGCGTGCTGCACAGCGACCGTTCCCTCATCGCCGCCGGCGCCTGCCTCGCCGACGCACTCCGTCTCGCCCCGCACGACGTCGGCTCCATGGCCTTCCCCTACGCGCACGTCGCCGGGCCCGACTACACGGTGATGCTGCTCCTGCGCGGCTGCCCGGCCCTCCTCCTGGAGCACTTCTCCCTGCCCGGCGCGCTCCCCTCCTACCGGCGCCACGGCGTCACCGTCGCCGGGGGCTCCACCGCCTTCTACACGTTGTTCCTCGCCGAACAGCGCAAGGCCCCGGCCCGGCCCGTCATCCCCACGTTGCGTCTGATGGCGGGCGGCGGCGCCCCCAGACCACCCGCGCTCCACGCCGAGGTCGCCCGCGAGATGGGATGCCCGCTGGCCCACGGCTACGGCATGACCGAAGTACCCATGATCACCATGGGAGTTCCGGGCGAGGACACGGAGGAGCAGCTGGCCACCACCGAGGGGCGGCCGCCCGCGGGCATGGAGGTCCGGGTGACGGACCAGGGCGGCCGGCCGCTGCCGCCGGGGGCGGACGGGGAGATCCGGCTGCGCGGCGAGGCCGTCTGCACGGGGTATCTCGACCCGGCCCAGACCGCCGAGGCGTTCGACACGGACGGATTCCTGCGGACCGGAGACCTCGGGCATCTCACCGCCCACGGCCATCTCGTCCTCACCGGCCGCCTCAAGGACATCATCATCCGCAAGGGCGAGAACATCTCCGCACAGGAGGTCGAACAGCTCCTCCTCACGCACCCGGGCGTCGAGGACGCCGCCGTCATCGGCCTGCCGGACACCGCGCGCGGGGAGCGCGTCTGCGCCGTCGTCCAACAACCGCCGGGAGCGGCCCGGTTGAGCCTTGCGGACGTCGCAGGCCATCTCCGCGGGGCGGGGCTCGCGCTCCACAAGGTCCCCGAACAGCTGGAGCTCGTCCCGGAGCTGCCCCGCAACGACACGCTCCGCAAGGTGCTCAAACACCGGCTGCGCGAGCGCTACGCGAACCAGGAGCAGTGACCCGGAGCAGTGATCCGGAGCCAGTGACCCGGAGCAGTGGTCCGGACGCCTCAGCCGTCCGTCCGGTACGTGGCGCTGGCCTGGTCGAAGAAGGTGTCCACCGAGCGCTGCCGGTCCGCGGGGCCGATCACCTGGAGGAGGTGGTAGCGGCCCTTGAGGAGCATCGCCGCGTTGCGGACGTACAACGGGCGGCCGCTGCTGTCGTTCCAGGTGAAGGTGCCCTCCGCCGTCGTCGTCCCGCCGACGTCGGTGCGGCGCAGCCCCGAGGCGCCGGACCAGGAGGAGGAGCGGTAGGGGGCGAGTTCGGGTTCCTTGTCCGCCTGGTAGGCCATCGGGTCGGTGCCGGCGTCGGCCGCCTTGTCCCGCCCGGGCACCACGATCAGCTCGTAGGCGCCGCCGGCGTAGACGACCTGGCCGCGGTCGTTGTCGCCGAGGCGCTGCCAGTCCTTGGCGACGGCGACGGAGAATCCCTTGGGATCCTCGCGCAGGGAGAAGCCCTGGGCGAGGTCGCCGGGCCCGGTCGTCCCGTCCTCCCGGGCGCCCGAGGCCGAGGCCTGGCCCAACCGGCCTGAGGTTCCCGCGCCTTGGGGAACCGTGCCGACGGATCCGGCGGCGCCGGTGCGGTCCGTGGCGGTGCTGCCCGTGGTCCGGTCGGCGCGCGGCATGAACAGCAGCGCGTACAGCACCGCGCCGAGCAGGGCGAGCAGGACCGCGCCGACCAGCAGGCGCCCCAGGCGGTGCGGGGACCGGGTGGCGGCGGGCACCCGCTGTTCCTGCAGGTGCTTCTTGTGCCGTCCGTGTGCCGCCGCCTCCGCAGCCGCCGTGCGGGCGCCCCTGCGGCGGACGAGCTCGCCACGGCGGCGGACGACCGGCAGCCGGACGGCCCCCCTGCCCAGGGTGAGAGCGTGCTCGCCGGAGGTCAGCGCTCCGATGGACGGCACGGTGACCGTACGGCTGCCGATGTCCGGCTCCGGCGCCGAGCGGATCAGCGAGCGCAGCCAGCCGCGGAGTTCCTCGAACTCCGGTCGTTCGGCCGGGTCCTTGCGCATCAGCGACTCGACGACGGGCCGCAGCGCACCGCACTCCTCGGCGTAGGAGGGCGGCTCGGTGCAGACGGCCTGCAGCAGCTCCGCCGTGTTCTCCTCCGGGTAGGGCGCGTGTCCCTGGACGGCGCGGAAGAGGAGCGCGCCCAGCGCCCACAGGTCGGCGGCCGGTCCGACGGGCGGGGCCAGCTGCCAGTTCTCCTGCACGGGCCAGGCCTGCTCCGGGGCCCAGCGCTCGGTGACCGCGCCGACCACCATCATGCGTGCCTGCCGCGCCCGTTCGGCCGCGAGGGCGCTGCCCGGCCCGGCGCCCTGTGCCCAGCCCTCGGCCGGCCGCGCCGCAGTGGGTTCGGTGCGGGCCTGTGGCCCCTGCGGGGCACGGGCGGCCGGATCCGCGGCGGCCTCGGGTGCCGTACGGGCCGGAGGGACCGAGGAGGTTCCGTGCACCAGGGAGTCGGCGCTCCACGGCGGCTGCGATCCGGGCGCGGGTGCCGTCCCGCTGGCGGCGCTGCCGCCGCCCCAGGTGGAGGCGCCGGTCGCGGTGCCGGTGCGGCCCTCCCCGGCCGGGGTGCGGGCGGCGGCGGCACGGGTGCCCGCCGTGTACGCGGCGACGGCCCCGGACCGCGCGCCCTTCTTGGCGGCCGCCGCCGGGGTGCCGCTGCCCGGTGCACCCGTGGGTGCGCGCGGCGGCTCGACGGCCTGCGGCACCGGATCGTAGCCGCACAGCGCCTCCTCGGCCGCGCCCGCCGCCAGGCCGGTGAGGATGGCCCGCCCGTCGTCGCAGATGAGGACCGTGCGCACGGTGATGTTGCGGTGGGTCCAGCCGTGGGCGTGCAGGGCGCGCAAGGCCGTGAGCACATCGGCGGCCACCTCGGCCGCGCGGTGCGGGGAGAGGGCGCGCTCGGCCAGCACCGCCGCGAGCGGCCTGGCGGCGACGAGTTCGCTGACGATCCAGAGGCTGCCCGCCTCGGCGAAGACGTGGAAGACCTGGTCGAGCCGCGGGTGGTCGGGGAATTGCGCCGCCGCCGTCGCGGCCGCCAGCGCCCGGCGCACGGCAGGGTCGCCCGGCCCCTGCCCGGTCCGCCCGGCCGCGCCGCCTGCCCCGTACGGCGCCTCGCCGCCGACGACTTCGGCGTCGACGACCTCCGGCAGCGGGATCTGGCGGACCAGGACCTCCTGCCCGCTGTAGGTGTCGAAGGCTCTGGTCTCGACGAGTTCGAACGCTTCGGAAGGCGGCAGCGGCAGGCGGTAGCGGTCGGCGAGCACCCGGCCCGCGTACTCGTCCACGGCGCCTCCCCAGTCGTGCGTTCCACCCGTCGACCGCATGACCGCCTACCGTCAAAGCCGGTCGTTCAGCTGTCGCTTGCTGCTGATGGTGATGCCCAATGCGGCTGCGTACAGTCCACGAGGACTCACGATACGTGCCGAACCCGCCCCTTCGGGCGCGTACGGCTCAGTACGTCCTCAGGAGGTGCTCAGTACGTACGCGGTGCGTGCTCAGGATGTCTTGCCGGACGTTCCGTTCACGATCGTGGACGCGCTCTTGTGCTTGACCGGCGAACCGCCCTTGCCGTCCTGGTCCTTGCTCCCGCTGCTGAGCGCAAGGGCCAGCACCGTGCCGAGAACGGCCAGCGCCACGACAACCGCGGCGACGAGCAGCACCTTGCGCGGCACGACGTCCGTGACGGAGGCCCGGCCGAAGGAGCCGGACCGCGCGCTGCCGCGGACCCGGATGCCGGTGGAGACGCTGCCCAGACCCTGCAGCGCCGTCCTCTCCGGCTCGGAAGCCGATGCCGACGCCGACGGCACCGCATCCCGCAGCGGGCGGAACGAGCTCTGTATCCGGTCGGTCGTGGAATCCGAGGAACCCGAAGAACCCGAAGAGAGCTGACGGGACGGTCCCACGGACGCCGTCTTCGGCTTCGGCGGGCCCGAGGGCGACGACGGCCGCGAGGCCGCCGGGGACGGCTTCGCCGCGGCCGGGGTCCGGCCCTTCTGCGGCATCTCCGTCTGCTTCGTCTGCTTCGTCCGCTCCATCGACGCGGCCGGCAGCGCAGGGATGGCGGGCACCGCGATCGCCTGCGTGGCCTCCAGATCCGGCTGCGGCTCCGGCCGCTTGGGCAGGCGCTGGTCCGGGGCGCTGACCGCGTCGGTCAGCAGCGCCCGCGCACCGGCCTCGTCCAGCCGCTTCTGCGGGTCCTTGGCGAGCAGCCCGTACATGACCTCCGCCAGCGGGCCGGCGTTCTTCGGCGGGCCCAGGGGCTCCGTCATCACGGCCGTTAGGGTCGCTATGGCCGACCCCTTGTCGTACGGAGGGGCGCCTTCGGTGGCCGCGTACAGCAGGCCGCCCAGCGACCACAGGTCGGCCGGCGGCCCGGGCTTCTGGCCGCGCGCCCGCTCGGGGGAGATGTAGGAGGGGGCGCCGACGAGCATGCCGGTGGAGGTGACCGACGGGTCGCCCTCGACCTGTGCGATGCCGAAGTCGGTGAGGACGACACGCCCGTCGTCCGCGATGAGCACGTTGGACGGCTTCACGTCACGGTGCAGGATGCCCTCGCGGTGCGCGGCGCGCAGCACGTCGAGAACCGCCAGGCCGACCTCGGCGGCCCGTCTCCACTTCAGCGGCCCGTCCTCGCGGATGACCTCGGCGAGCGAGCGGCCCTCGATGAGCTCCATGACGATCCACGGGCGGTCGTCCTCGTGCACCACGTCGTAGACCGTGACCGCGCCCGCGCTGCGGATGCGGGCGATCGCCTTGGCCTCGCGCAGCGTGCGCGTGATGAGGCGGCGCTTCTCGTCCTCGTCGATATTGGCCGGGAAGCGCAGCTCCTTGACCGCGACCGTGCGCCCCAGCGTCTCGTCCGTCGCGCGGTGGACCGTACCCATGCCGCCGCGGCCGAGGACGTCCCCCAGCCGGTACCGACCGGCGAGGAGGCGCCCTGTCGTGCCCTGCGTCTGCTCCGCCTCCGACATGCGTCCCCTCTGGCAATCAGCTCTGCGACCAACCGACCCTGGCAGAGCGTCCATTGTCTCTCATCCCAGGACCTGCGGAAGGCCAGGGTCCAAGAGGCCGTGGATGATGGGGGCATGCCGACGCACACCGCCCTCGCACGCCTCACGGCGGCCATGGCCGCGCTGTGCTGCGCCGTTGCGGCGCAAGGGGCGGCCGGGTGCAGCTTCACCGCCCGCTCACCCCTACATGACCTGATTTCGGAACGTACGGTTCCCGGTGCCGCCGAGCTGTCACAAGATGCTCACGGGGCGGCCCGGTTCAGCACGGCCGGGGTCGCGGACGTCCGGACGGGACGCCCCATCCGTCCCACGGACCACTTCCGCGCCGGGAGCATCACCAAAACGGTCATCGCCACGGTCGCTCTCCAGCTCGTCGCAGAGCACCGGCTGGATCCGGACGATCCGGTCGTGGACCATCTGCCCCCGGACGACTCCGCTGCCATCAGACGCACCACGGGCACCGCACACATCACGGTCCGCCAACTGCTCACCCACACCAGCGGGCTGTTCTCCTACACCGACGACCACGCGTTCTTCAGCGAGTTCTTCGGCGCCGGGTTCGCCGCGCACCGCTACGACTCCCACACCCCCGAGGCCCTGCTGCGCACCGCGCTGGCCCACCGGCCCTACGCCCCGCCGGGCGCCGTCTATCGCTACTCCAACACGGACTATCTGCTCCTCGGCATGGTCATCCGTCAGGTCACCGGCGACTCCTACGCCGGCGAGGCCCGACGTCGCGTCATCCTCCCCCTGCACCTCACGGGCACCAGCTTCCCCGGCCCCCGCACCACACTCCCTGCGCCGCACGGGCGCGCGTACAGCGCAGGGCTCACCGACGTCACTGACCTCAACCCCACGTCGGCGGGCGCCGCCGGAGAGATGGTCACGACCCTTCCCGACCTCGACCGCTTCTTCGCCGCCCTGCTGGGCGGGAGGCTGCTGCCCGCGCCGGAGCTGCGCGCGATGGAGGACACCCGCGCCTCGCAGGGGCGGTACGGGATGGGGCTGTTCCCGGTGCGGCTGCCGTGCCGGGAGACGGTGTGGGGGCACAACGGGGAGATCAACGGGTCGTACGTACTGGCCGCCGGGACGGACGACGGCCGACATGTGGTCAGTTATCGGGTCAACAGTGATGTACGGCCCGGGGCCGCCGCCGAAGAGCGGCTGCTGGCAGCCGAGTTCTGCCCGCACAGCCAGGGATAGGCGCCTCACACCGGCTGGATGTCCGGCGCCCCCAGCCGCGCCGCGTCCGCCGTCAGGTCGTCCGGCTGGCGCTGCGACTCCCGTTCCGCCTGGACGCGCTTCTCGTAGTGCTCGACCTCCTTCTCGATCTGCGCCTCGTCCCACCCCAGGACGGACGCCATCAGGGCCGCGGCCTCCCGCGCGCTGCGCGTCCCGCGGTCGAACGTCTCGATCGAGATCCTGGTGCGCCGCGTGAGCACGTCGTCCAAGTGCCGCGCGCCTTCGTGCGAGGCCGCGTAGACGACCTCCGCCTTGAGATAGTCCTCCGCGGCCGGCAGCGGCTCGCCCAGGGCCGGATCGCCGATGACCAGGCCCAGCACCTCGTCCACCAGCGAGCCGTACCGGTTGAGCAGGTGCTCGACGCGCGCCACGTGCAGGCCCGTGCGCCGGGCGATCTGCGCGCGGCCGTTCCACATCGCCCGGTAGCCCTCGGCGCCCACCAGAGGCACGTCCTCGGTGACGCAGTCGGCCACCCGCTGGGCCAGCCCGTGCACCGCCTCGTCCACCGCGTCCTTGGCCATCACCCGGTACGTCGTGTACTTGCCGCCCGCCACGACGACCAGTCCGGGCACCGGGTGCGCCACGGTGTGCTCGCGGGAGAGCTTGCTGGTCGCGTCCGACTCGCCGGCCAGCAGCGGGCGCAGCCCGGCGTAGACGCCCTGGACGTCGTCGCGCGTGAGCGGCACGGCGAGCACCGAGTTGACGTGTTCCAGCAGATAGTCGATGTCCGCGCTGGAGGCCGCCGGGTGGGCCTTGTCCAGGTCCCAGTCGGTGTCGGTGGTGCCGATGATCCAGTGCCGGCCCCAGGGGATGACGAACAGCACGCTCTTCTCGGTGCGCAGGATCAGCCCGGTCGTGGAGTGGATGCGGTCCTTGGGCACCACCAGGTGGATGCCCTTGGAGGCCCGGACGTGGAACTGGCCGCGTTCGGCGATCATCTGCTGGGTGTCGTCCGTCCACACCCCGGTGGCATTGACGATCTGCCGGGCCCGGATCTCGAACTCGCCGCCCTGCTCCAGGTCGCGCACCCGCGCGCCGACCACCCGCTCCCCCTCGCGCAGGAAGCCCACCACGCGCGCCCGGTTGGCGACGTCGGCGCCGTAGGCCGAGGCGGTGCGCACGAGGGTCATCACGTAGCGCGCGTCGTCCATCTGGGCGTCGTAGTACTGCAGCGCGCCGATCAGCGCGTCCTTGCGCAGCGCGGGGGCGACCCGCAGCGCCCGCCTGCGGGTGAGGTGACGGTGCGTGGGCAGCCCGCGGCCGTGCCCGGAGGAGACGGACATGGCGTCGTACAGAGCCACGCCCGCGCCCGCGTAGAAGCGCTCCCAGCCCCGGTGCTGGAGCGGGTAGAGGAACGGCACGGGCTTCACCAGGTGCGGAGCGAGCCGCTGCAGCAGCAGGCCGCGCTCCTTGAGGGCCTCGCGCACGAGCGCGAAGTCGAGCATCTCCAGGTAGCGCAGCCCGCCGTGGATGAGCTTGCTGGAGCGGCTGGAGGTGCCCGCGGCCCAGTCCCGCGCCTCCACCAGGCCCGTCACCAGCCCCCGGGTCGCCGCGTCGAGCGCGGTGCCCGCGCCGACCACTCCGGCGCCGACCACGAGGATGTCCAGTTCGCGTTCCGCCATCCGGGCGAGCGCCTGTCCGCGCTCGGCCGGCCCGAGTACCGCTGTCCTCACCACTGCCTCCCGCTCGACCGCTCACGCTGTCCGCCGGTGACGGCGCCGCCGGCGCCGGTGCAGCCCGTCGGCGGGCCCGGCCCGTCCGCCGTCTCCCTTCGATGCTGCCCCAGATCCGCCGTTCCGGCCGTCCCGGGGGCGCAGCGGAGCCGTGGCACGGCGCGGCAAGCCCCCGCAATCCCGGATAACTGTCATATATCCGCTTAACCTGATTCAGCCCGTTCGAGCCTCGACCCGCCCCCGGGGAGGACCGCCCCGCCATGCCCGCAGATCTCGCCGTCATCGGACTCGGTCCCCTCGGCCTCCCTCTCGCCCAGGCGGCCACCGCCGCGCGCCTCCCCACCGTCGGCTACGACCCCGATCCGCACACCGTCGCCGAACTGCGCGCCGGCCGGCTGCCCGCCGAGGGCGGCGACGGCTCGCTGACCGCCGCCGGGATCCGCCGCATGCTCTCCGCGGGCTTCCGCCCCACCACCGAGGACGCCGAGCTCGGCAAGGTCCGTACCGCAGTGATCTGCGCCCCCACCCGGCTCGGCGAGGACCACGCGCTGGATCTCGGCGCCGTTCGCGACGCCGCCCGCACCCTGGCCGTGCGGCTGCGCCCGCACACCACCGTGCTGCTGGAGTCCGCCGTGCATCCCGGCACGACCGAGGACTTCGTGCGCCCCCTCCTCGAAGCGGGCTCCGGGCTGCGCGCCGGCCGGGACTTCCATCTCGCCTACTCCCCCAGCCGCTTCGACCCCGCCAACCGGCGCCACGGCTTCGCCAACACCCCCAAGGTCATCGGCGGCCTCACCGCCGCCTGCACGGAGGCCGCCGCCGCGTTCTACGGACGGTTCTGCGAGAAGGTCGTACGGGCCCGGGGGGTGCGCGAGGCCGAGACGGTCAAGGTGCTGGAGACCAACTACCGGCACGTCAACATCGCGCTGGTCAACGAGATGGCGGTGTTCTGCCACGACATCGGCGTCGACCTGTGGGACGTCGTGCGCTGCGCGGAGACCAAGCCGTTCGGCTTCCAGGCCTTCCGGCCCGGCCCCGGGGTGGGGGGCCACGGGGTGCCCATCGACCCCGCCTACCTCTCGTACCGGCGCAGCAGCCCCGGGCATCCGCTGCGCATGGTGGAGCTGGCGCAGGAGGTCAACGGGCGGATGCCGCGCTACGTCATCCAGCGCTGCGCCACCCTGCTCAACGAGCACGGCAAGTCGGCGCGCGGCGCGCGGGTGCTGCTGCTCGGCGTCGGCTACAAGGCGGACGTGGCCGACCTGGAGGGCTCGCCGGCGCGGGAGATCGCCTCCCGGCTGATGGAGATGGGGGCCCAGCTCAGCTACCACGACCCCTACGTGGGGCAGTGGCGCGTGCTGGGGCAGCCCGTGCCACGGGCCGACTGCCTCTACGAGGCCGCGGCGGACGCCGACTTGACGGTGCTGCTGCAGCCGCACCGGACGTACGACCTTCAAGGGCTCGCGGTCAAGGCCCAGTTGCTGCTGGACACGCGGGGCGCCAGCCCGGCGGGGGCGGCGCACCGCTTGTAGCGGGTTGCGGGGAGGAGCCCCGCAACCCCGCACAACTACAGCCTCCGCCCCGCCAGCAGTCGCGGCTGTGCGTCCAGCACCGTCCGCAGGGCCGCGAAGTCCTCCACGCAGCGGCCCGTGCCGACGGCCACGCAGTCCAGTGGGTCGTCCGCGACCAGGACCGGGATGTCCAGCTCCTTGCTGAGGCGGACGTCCAGTCCGCGCAGCAGCGCACCGCCGCCCGTCAGCACGATGCCGCGGTCCATGATGTCGCCCGACAGCTCCGGCGGGGTCTCGTCCAGGCTCTGGCGCACCGCCATCACGATGGCGTCGACCGGCTCGGAGAGCGCGTGCCGGATCTCGTCCGCCGTCAGCGTCAGCGTCTTCGGCAGGCCGCTGACCTGGTCGCGGCCGCGGATGGTGATGCGCTCCGGCGCCTTGAGGCCCTGGGTCTCCTCCGGGTCGCCATCCGTGCCCTCGACCTCGGCGTTCTTCTCCAACTGCTTGGCCAGCGCGCTCAGTCCGGCCGCCGACCAGTAGCCGGTCGGGGCGGCGGAGCCGATGGTCATCTTGATCTCCTCGGCGGTGCGCTCACCGATCGCGAGGGAGTACTCCTTCTTGACGTAGGACATGATCGCCGCGTCCATGGCGTCGCCCGCGGTGCGCACCGAGCGCGCCGTGACGATGCCGCCCAGCGAGATCACCGCGACCTCGGTGGTGCCGCCGCCGATGTCGACGACCATGCAGCCGGTCGGCTCGCTGACCGGCAGGCCCGCGCCGATCGCGGCGGCCATCGGCTCCTCCACCAGGTGCACCGCCCGCGCCCCGGCCTGCGACGCGGCCTCGATGACCGCGCGGCGCTCCACGCCCGTGATGCCCGACGGCACGCACACCACGACGCGGGGCCGGGTGAAGCGGCGGCCCGCCAGCACCTTCTTCATGAAGTGCCGCAGCATCCGCTCGGCGATCTCGAAGTCGGCGATGACGCCGTCGCGCAGCGGGCGCACGGCGACGATGTTCGAAGGGGTGCGGCCGATGGTCTCCTTGGCCTCGGAGCCGACCGACAGCACGCCGCCGTCATCGGCGTTGACGGCGACGACCGAGGGTTCGTTGAGCACCACCCCCTTGCCCCGCACATACACCAGCGTGTTCGCGGTGCCGAGGTCGATGCCCATGTCCCTGCCGCTGAACGACTTGCTTTGCGCCATAAGTCGCCAGTATTCCCTATGCTCGAACCTTTATACGGAGCTAACGGGCCTGGCGGGCAACGGAAAAGGCCCGGACCGCCACAGCGGCCCGGGCACTTCACCTGTCGGTGTGTCAGCGGTTGTCGTGCTGCGACGGCGCGACCGTCACCTCGACGCGCTGGAACTCCTTGAGCTCGCTGTAGCCCGTGGTGGCCATGGCCCGGCGCAGGGCGCCGAAGAAGTTCATGGAGCCGTCGGGGGTGTGCGAGGGGCCGAGGAGGATCTCCTCGGTCGAGCCGACCACGCCCAGGTTCATGCGCTTGCCGCGCGGCACGTCCTCGTGGACGGCCTCCATGCCCCAGTGGTGGCCGCGGCCCGGCGCGTCGGTGGCGCGGGCGAGCGGGGAGCCCATCATCACGGCGTCCGCACCGCAGGCGATGGCCTTGGGCAGGTCGCCGGACCAGCCCACGCCGCCGTCGGCGATCACGTGCACGTAGCGGCCGCCGGACTCGTCCATGTAGTCGCGGCGGGCGGCGGCCACGTCGGCGACGGCGGTCGCCATCGGGACCTGGATGCCCAGCACGTTGCGCGTGGTGTGCGCGGCGCCGCCGCCGAAGCCCACCAGGACGCCCGCGGCGCCGGTGCGCATCAGGTGCAGCGCGGCGGTGTACGTGGCGCAGCCGCCGACGATGACCGGCACGTCGAGCTCGTAGATGAACTGCTTCAGGTTCAGCGGCTCGGCGGCACCGGAGACGTGCTCGGCGGAGACGGTCGTGCCGCGGATGACGAAGATGTCCACGCCGGCGTCGACGACGGCCTTCGAGAACTGCGCGGTGCGCTGCGGGGAGAGCGCGGCGGCGGTCACGACACCGGAGTCGCGGACCTCCTTGATGCGCTGCCCGATCAGCTCCTCCTTGATCGGAGCGGCGTAGATCTCCTGCAGGCGCTTGGTCGCGGTGCGCTCGTCCAGCTCGGCGATCTCCGCGAGCAGCGGCTCCGGGTCCTCGTAGCGGGTCCACAGGCCCTCGAGGTTGAGCACGCCCAGGCCGCCCAGCTCACCGATGCGGATGGCGGTCTCGGGCGAGACGACCGAGTCCATCGGGGCGGCCAGGAACGGCAGCTCGAAGCGGTAGGCGTCGATCTGCCAGGCGATCGAGACCTCCTTCGGGTCGCGGGTACGGCGACTCGGGACGACGGCGATGTCGTCGAAGGCGTACGCCCGGCGGCCGCGCTTGCCGCGCCCGATCTCGATCTCAGTCACGTGTGTGGCCTTTCCTTCTGCACGTCTGCCGCATCCAGTATCCCTGACGCGGCGGGGCCCGCGGCCTGACGGCCGCGGGCCCCGTACGACCTCATACGAAGCTCCGACTACTACCGACGGGAGTAGTCCGGCGCCTCGACCGTCATCCGGCCGCTTCATCCGGGGGCAACCCCCGGACCCCCGGCCGGAGGCCGCGGTTACCGGCGCGAGTAGTTCGGCGCCTCGACCGTCATCTGGATGTCGTGCGGGTGGCTCTCCTTGAGACCCGCCGACGTGATGCGGACGAAGCGGCCCTTGTCCTTCAGCTCCTGGATGTCCGCGGAGCCGACGTAGCCCATGGAGGCGCGCAGGCCGCCGATGAGCTGGTGGGCGACCGAGGACAGCGGGCCGCGGTAGGGGACCTGGCCCTCGATGCCCTCGGGGACGAGCTTGTCCTCGGAGAGGACGTTGTCCTGGAAGTAACGGTCCTTGGAGAAGGACTTCGCCTGGCCGCGCGACTGCATCGCGCCGAGCGAGCCCATGCCCCGGTAGGACTTGAACTGCTTGCCGTTGATGAAGACCATCTCGCCCGGCGACTCCTCGCAGCCGGCGAGCAGCGAGCCCAGCATCACTGTGTCGGCGCCCGCGGCGATCGCCTTGGCGATGTCGCCGGAGTACTGCAGACCGCCGTCGCCGATCAGCGGCACGCCCGCCGCGTGGCAGGCCTGGGCGGCCTCGTAGATCGCGGTGACCTGCGGGACGCCGATGCCGGCGACGACGCGGGTGGTGCAGATCGAGCCCGGGCCGACGCCGACCTTCACGCCGTCCACGCCCGCGTCGATCAGCGCCTGGGCGCCCTCGCGGGTGGCGACGTTGCCGCCGACGACGTCGACGTTGATGTTGGACTTGACCTTGGCGATCATGTCGAGGATGCCGCGGCTGTGGCCGTGGGCGCTGTCCACGACCAGGAAGTCCGCACCGGCCTCGACCAGCGCCTGGGCGCGCTCGAAGGCCTCGGCGCCGACACCGACCGCGGCACCGACGATCAGCCGGCCGTCGGCGTCCTTCGCGGCGTTCGGGTACTGCTCGGCCTTGACGAAGTCCTTGACCGTGATGAGGCCCTTGAGCACGCCGGCGTCGTCCACCAGCGGCAGCTTCTCGATCTTGTGGCGGCGGAGCAGCTCGATCGCGGCCTCGCCGGAGATCCCGACCTTGCCCGTCACCAGCGGCATCGGGGTCATGACCTCGCGGACCTGGCGGCTGCGGTCCAGCTCGAAGGCCATGTCGCGGTTGGTGACGATGCCGAGCAGCTTGTTCGCCCCGTCGGTGACGGGCACGCCGCTGATCCGGAACTTCGCACAAAGCGCGTCCGCCTCGGCCAGGGTGGCGTCGGGGCGGACGGTGATCGGGTCGGAGACCATGCCGGACTCGGAGCGCTTGACGAGGTCGACCTGGTTGGCCTGGTCCTCGATGGAGAGGTTGCGGTGCAGCACGCCCGCGCCGCCCTGGCGGGCCATGGCGATGGCCATGCGCGCCTCGGTGACCTTGTCCATCGCGGCGGACAGCAGCGGGATGTTCACCCGCACGTTGCGCGAGACCCGGGAGGAGGTGTCGACGGTGTTGGGCAGCACCTCGGAGGCGCCCGGCATCAGCAGGACGTCGTCGTATGTCAGACCGAGCATCGCGAACTTCGCGGGCATACCGTCGACGTTGTCAGTCATGACACCTTCTCCAATGGTCTTGCATCAGCGAGGACTCCCATGCTAACGGGCGCCACGCGTGTCCCATTCCACTACGGCTGAGTCCCGCATCACTTGGAGATTCCTCCAACCTCCGTGCCGCAGGCGCCTTTTTGCCGTTCGACCTACTGTTCCGCGAGAGCCCGCAGCCGGCTGAGCGCCCGGTGCTGGGCAACCCGGACCGCGCCGGGCGACATGCCCAGCATCTGCCCGGTCTCCTCGGCCGTCAGCCCCACCGCGACCCTCAGCAGCACCAGCTCGCGCTGGTTCTCCGGAAGGTTGGCGAGCAGCTTCTTGGCCCACTCCGCATCGCTGCTGAGCAGTGCCCGCTCCTCCGGCCCGAGCGAGTCGTCGGGCTGCTCGGGCATCTCGTCGGAGGGCACGGCCGTACTGCCGGGGTGCCGCATGGCGGCCCGCTGGAGGTCGGCGACCTTGTGGGCGGCGATGGCGACGACGAAAGCCTCGAAGGGGCGCCCGGTGTCGCGGTAGCGCGGGAGCGCGCAGAGCACCGCCAGGCAGACCTCCTGCGCCAGGTCGTCCACGAAGTGCCGGGCGTCGCCCGGCAGGCGCGACAGCCGCGTACGGCAGTAGCGCAGCGCGAGCGGGTGCACCAGGGCGAGCAGATCGTGAGTGGCCCGCCGGTCTCCCTCGACGGCACGGGCGACGAGGGCGCCGATCTCCCCCGGACCTGTGGCCACAGGGGGCCCCGGGATCTCGTCGTCGCGCATCGGTCCATGGTGCCTTGACGCCGGGCGATCCGTGGCACCGCCCTCATTGTTGTGCATCGAACCGTTACGCGTCGGTGTCGTCGCACTCACGTCTCGCGTCGCCCCCTTCCGGGTATACCCGCCCCACGCCCACGACTCCCCCGATAGCTTGTGCCCATGCCGCGGTGCACGGGACCGGCCCTGTCCGTCATGAGGTCTCTCCCGGCCGGGAGATGAGCGCCGGCCTGTGCCGGGGACGGGGAGGAGTCACAACTCCAAGGATGCGGCATCCGTCGGAGTTTCGGCGTCCGGCGCCGACGCGGTGAGGTCGCGGTGCGCACCGCCTGCCCGGTGACGCGCAACGCGACCGCACGGCGCTGCGCGCCACACGCGCCTAGCGGACCAGGCCCCACCGGAAGCCGAGCGCCACCGCGTGCGCCCGGTCCGAGGCGCCCAGCTTCTTGAACAGACGGCGCGCATGCGTCTTCACGGTGTCCTCGGAGAGGAACAGCTCGCGGCCGATCTCGGCGTTGGAGCGGCCGTGGCTCATGCCCTCCAGCACCTGGATCTCGCGCGCGGTGAGCGTGGGCGCGGCGCCCATCTCCGCCGAGCGCAGCCTGCGCGGGGCGAGCCGCCAGGTGGGGTCGGCGAGCGCCTGCGTCACGGTGGCCCGCAACTCGGCGCGCGAGGCGTCCTTGTGCAGGTAGCCGCGCGCTCCGGCGGCGACCGCGAGGGCCACCCCGTCGAGGTCCTCCGCGACGGTGAGCATGATGATGCGGGCTCCGGGGTCGGCGGAGAGGAGCCGGCGCACGGTCTCCACGCCGCCGAGACCGGGCATGCGTACGTCCATCAGAATCAGATCCGAACGATCGGCGCCCCAGCGGCGGAGGACTTCCTCGCCGTTGGCCGCCGTCGTCACGCGCTCGACGCCGGGCACGGTCGCCACCGCGCGGCGGAGCGCCTCTCGGGCAAGCGGGGAGTCGTCGCAGACGAGGACGGATGTCATGGCCGCCCTCCGCAGCTGATGCGCGTCACCTTGAGCCTCCAGGCTGGTACTGATCGTCACCTGTGCGATCGACGAGACGCCGGAAGATACCGACAAGCTCCACCAAGCCCGGACACCCGCCCGACCGCTTGATTTCGTCAACCGCCTCCGCACTCTCAACGACGGTCACCCGAAAGAGTTACGGGCTCGGTCGGCCACGTTCGGCACTCTACGTGAAGGCGCGGACACGGAGCAGGGCGCACGGGGAACGCGCGGCAGGACAGCCCGCCCCCGCCCCGTCTTATGCCCCATTTGCTCGGTTGGAGGCGCTTTTCTTCCCATTCACCGCTATCTGTGGCTAGATTCGCAATGAGTCATATTTTCATCTGCTCGGATGGCAGTTGAAAAGTGCATGTCACGCACATCGCTTCGACACATCGGTTCCGATCGCTTCGAGGGGATAGTCATGGCAGATTTCTCCCGCCTTCCCGGCCCCAACGCTGACCTCTGGGACTGGCAGCTGCTGGCGGCGTGCCGCGGAGTCGACAGCTCCCTCTTCTTCCATCCCGAGGGCGAGCGGGGCGCGGCCCGCAGCGCCCGGGAGACTTCTGCGAAAGAGGTGTGCATGCGCTGCCCGGTGCGCGCCGAGTGCGCGGCGCACGCGCTGGCGGTGCGCGAGCCCTACGGCGTGTGGGGCGGCCTGACCGAGGACGAGCGGGAGGAGCTGATGGGGCGCGCCCGGCACCGGTCCATCACCGCGACCGGCTCGATGAGCGCGTGAAGCGGGCAGTACAGAAACGTTTCTTCTATCTGCCGACCGGACCGCTGCCTGCTCCGCCGGCCGCCGCGCCTCAGCGCCGCGTCGCCTCCGTCAGCCGGTCCAGCATGGCCCCGACGGCCGGGACCCGCTCCAGGTCCGGCAGCGTGAGGGCCACGATCTCGCGCTGCACCAGCGGCTCCACCGGCACCGTGCGCGCGCCCATGGGCACCACCGACTCCAGCGCCAGCTCGGGCATCACGGCGACCCCGAGCCCCGCGCCCACCAGCCCGAACACCGCCGGGTAGTCGTCCGTCGCGAAGTCGATCCGGGGCGTGAAGCCCGCGCTCTCGCAGACCTCGACCAGGTGCCGCCGGCAGCGCGGGCAGCCCGCGATCCACGGCTCCTCCGCCAGCTCGCCGATCCCGATCCGCTCCGCCTCCGCCAGCCGGTGACCCTCCGGCAGCACGCCGACGAGCCGGTCGGTCAGCAGCGGCCGGACGACGAGGTCGTCCCACTCCTCGCGGGCCGCCTGGCCGTCGCCGCGCACCTCGACCTCGGGGTAGCGGAAGGCCAGGGCGATCTCGCAGTCGCCCTCGCGCAGCATCTCCACGGAACGCCCCGGCTCGGCCTCGACCAGCGAGACCCGGGTACCGGGGTGCGCAGCCCGCATCGCCGCGAGCGCGGAGGGCACCAGCGCCGAGCTGCCGCTGGGGAAGGACACCAGCCGCACCCGCCCCGCGCGCAGGCCCGCGATCGCCGCGACCTCCTCTTCTGCGGCGGTCAGCCCGGCCAGGATGCCCGTCGCGTGCCGGACGAGCGCCTCGCCCGCCTGCGTCAGCCGCATCTCGCGGCCCGCGCGGATCAGCAGGGGGGTGCCCGTGGACTGCTCAAGGGCCTTCATCTGCTGGCTGACCGCGGGCTGGGTACAGCCCAGCTCGCGGGCCGCGGCGGAGAACGAACCGGTGGTGGCCACGGCGCGCAGCACCCTCAGATGACGTGCCTCGATCATGCCTCCGAGCATAAGCCCGGCTTGGGGGCTGCGGGGCATGAGTTCTCGACGCTTTGACCGGTGCCCCCTAACCTGAGGCCCATGCATCTGCTCTCCGTGAACGTCGGACGCGCCCGGACCACGGTGGACCGCCCGGACGCCCCGGGCTTCGCCGGCGGCATCGCCACGGGCATCGACAAGCGCCCCGTGACGGGCCCGGTCGCGGTGGCCGCCCCCGGCCCGAAGGGCACCGCGGGCAGCGGCCTGGCCGGTGACGAGGTGGTCAACCTCCAGCACCACGGCGGGAACGACCAGGCCGTCTACGCCTTCGCCCGCGAGGATCTCGGCGACTGGGAGCGGGAGTTGGGGCGCACCCTGCCGCCCGGTTCCTTCGGCGAGAACCTCACCACCGTCGGGGTCGACGTCAACGGCGCCCGCATCGGCGAGCGCTGGCGCATCGGGCGGGATCTGGTGCTGGAGGTCTCCGCGCCGCGCATCCCCTGCCGCACGTTCGCCGACTGGCTGGGCGAGGCGGGCTGGGTCAGGCGGTTCACACAGGTCGCCGCACCGGGGGCGTACCTGCGGGTCGTCGAGCCGGGCGAGATCCGTGCGGGCGACCAGGTGACCGTCGCGCACCGGCCGGAACACGAGGTGTCCGTCTCCTTCGCCTTCCGTGCGCTCACCACCGAACGTGCGCTGCTGCCCCGCGTCCTGGCGGCCGGCGAGGCGCTGCCCGACGGGATCCGGCGGAAGGCCGTCGAGTGGACGGGCCGTCAAACGGCGCGCCCGGAGGGAGGAAAGGACTCGCCGGTAGGCAGCCGTGAGGGGGCGGCGAGCACTAACGTTCCCGTATGACGACTGCACTGATCACGGGAGCAACCGCGGGCATCGGCGCCGCCTTTGCGCGGCGGCTCGCAGCCGACGGGCACAACCTCGTCCTGGTGGCCCGCGACGAGAAACGGCTGCACGAGCAGGCGACCGAGCTGCACGACCGGCACGGCGTGGAGGCCGAGGTGCTGCGCGCCGACCTGGCGGAGGACGCGGGCATCGCCGCGGTCGAGAAGCGGCTCGCGGACCGGAAGCATCCGGTGGATCTGCTGGTCAACAATGCGGGGTTCGGCAACAAGGGCACCTTCCTCGACGTGCCGATGGCCGACGAGCTGAAGATGCTCAAGGTGCACTGCGAGGCGGTGCTGCGGCTGACGTCGGCCGCGGTGGGCGTGATGCGGGAGCGCAAGCGCGGCGGCGTGGTCAACGTGGCGTCGGTGGCCGCGTTCGTGCCGCGGGGCACCTACGGCGCGAGCAAGGCGTGGGTCGTGCAGTTCACGCAGGGCGCCGCGCGGGACTTGGCGGGGAGCGGGGTGCGGCTGATGGCGCTGTGCCCCGGTTTCGTCCGGACGGAGTTCCACGAGCGGGCGGGGATGGGTACGGACAACATCCCCGGCTGGATGTGGCTCGACGCCGACCGGCTGGTGGACGCCGCGCTCAAGGACCTGGCGCGCGGCAAGTCGCTGTCCGTCCCGGATCCGCGCTACAAGGCGCTGACCGGTCTGACGAAGATCGTGCCCCGCGGTGCGCTCGGCCGGGTGTCGTCCGTCTCCGGCCGCAGGTACGGCCCGACCCGCTGAGGCCGGAACAGGCCGCAGTCGTGAAACGCCGGAGGCCCGGCGCCCCTTGCGGGGTGCCGGGCCTCGGACGTGCGGAGTGCGTCAGTGCGCGTGGCCGTGACCGTGGCCGTGACCGGCCTCGGCGGGCTCCTCTTCCTTCTTCTCGACGACCAGGGTCTCGGTCGTGAGCAGCAGGGAGGCGATGGAGGCGGCGTTCTCCAGGGCGGAGCGGGTGACCTTGACCGGGTCGATGACGCCAGCCTTCACCAGGTCGCCGTACTCGCCGGTCGCGGCGTTGAAGCCCTGGCCCTTGTCCAGCTCGGCGACCTTGGAGGTGATGACGTAGCCCTCGAGGCCCGCGTTCTCGGCGATCCAGCGCAGCGGCTCGACGACGGCGCGGCGGACGACGGCGACACCGGTGGCCTCGTCGCCCTCCTTGCCCAGGCCGCCGTCCAGCACCTTGGCGGCGTGGACCAGAGCGGAACCGCCACCGGAGACGATGCCCTCCTCGACCGCGGCGCGGGTCGCGGAGATGGCGTCCTCCAGACGGTGCTTCTTCTCCTTGAGCTCGACCTCGGTGGCCGCACCCACGCGGATCACGCAGACGCCGCCGGCGAGCTTGGCGAGGCGCTCCTGGAGCTTCTCACGGTCCCAGTCGGAGTCCGTGGCCTCGATCTCGGCCTTGATCTGGGCGACGCGGCCGGCGACGTCGGCGGAGTTGCCGCCGCCGTCGACGATGGTGGTGTCGTCCTTGGTGACGGTCACGCGGCGGGCGGTGCCCAGCACGTCCAGGCCGACCTGGTCGAGCTTGAGGCCGACCTCCTCGGCGACGACGGTGCCGCCGGTGAGGGTGGCCATGTCGCCGAGCATCGCCTTGCGGCGGTCGCCGAAGCCGGGCGCCTTGACGGCGACGGCGTTGAAGGTGCCACGGATCTTGTTGACGACGAGGGTCGACAGGGCCTCGCCCTCGACGTCCTCGGCGATGATCAGCAGCGGCTTGGAGGCACCGGCCTGGATGACCTTCTCCAGCAGCGGCAGCAGGTCCTGGATCGAGGCGATCTTGCCCTGGTGGATCAGGATGTACGGGTCGTCGAGGACGGCCTCCATACGCTCCTGGTCGCTGACCATGTACGGCGACAGGTAACCCTTGTCGAAGGCCATGCCCTCGGTGAAGTCCAGCTCCAGGCCGAAGGTGTTGGACTCCTCGACGGTGATGACACCGTCCTTGCCGACCTTGTCCATCGCCTCGGCGATGAGCTCGCCGACCTGCTTGTCCTGGGCGGACAGCGCGGCGACGGCGGCGATGTCGGTCTTGGAGTCGATCGGGCGGGAGGTCGCGAGCAGCTCGTCGGAGACGGCCTTGACCGCGGCGTCGATGCCCTTCTTCAGGGAGGCCGGGGAGGCGCCGGCGGCGACGTTGCGCAGACCCTCGCGGACCAGCGCCTGGGCCAGCACGGTGGCGGTGGTGGTGCCGTCACCCGCGATGTCGTTGGTCTTGGTCGCCACCTCCTTGACGAGCTGGGCGCCCAGGTTCTCGTACGCGTCGTCGAGCTCGACCTCGCGGGCGATGGTCACACCGTCGTTGGTGATGGTGGGAGCGCCGAACTTCTTGTCGATGACGACATTGCGGCCCTTGGGGCCGATGGTCACCTTCACGGTGTCGGCGAGCTTGTTGACGCCGCGCTCAAGGGCGCGACGGGCGTCCTCGTCGAACTTCAGGGTCTTGGCCATGGGTTACGTATCCTTCGCCGTATCTCTCAACGAACTGCGCCCCGGGCGCCCGGCTCTTCAGGCACGGGAACCAGGGGCGCAGCTGCACAAAAGCTTCGAAGTCTCGGAAGCTTCGGGTGAATTACTTCTCGATGATCGCGAGGACGTCGCGAGCCGAGAGGACGAGGTACTCGTCGCCGTTGTACTTCACCTCGGTGCCGCCGTACTTGCTGTAGAGCACGACGTCGCCGACCTTCACGTCGAGCGGCAGGCGCTCGCCGTTCTCGAAGCGGCCCGGGCCCACGGCGAGGACGGCGCCCTCCTGGGGCTTCTCCTTCGCGGTGTCCGGGATGACCAGGCCGGAGGCCGTGGTCTGCTCGGCGTCGAGCGGCTGGACCACGATGCGGTCCTCGAGCGGCTTGATGGCAACCTTGGAGCTGGCGGTCGTCACGATCCGACCTCCCCCTTCGGAGATCTCACGGGGTTAACTGTCTGAGGTGGCGACCAGGCGCATCCGTCGTCGCGGGTGCCGGATCCTGCCCGTCGCTGTGTTTGGCACTCCCGGGTGGAGAGTGCCAACGGAGCCGAGACTATGACGCGGTTAGCACTCGGTCAAGCGGAGTGCCAATTCGCCGTGCGGCGAGCCATGATCTACCCGGGGGGTGGGGCACCTATTCCCCTGGCGGGGGGCGGGTCGTCGACTGCGGGTCTGTCGTGGCTGGTCGCGCAGTTCCCCGCGCCCCTTCGGGGCGCTCCTAGACGTAGTCCTCCAGGCGCGCCACCGTGTAGCCCTGTTTCTGGATGCTGCGCAGCATGTTCGTCACCATCTGCGTCATCGTCGTGCCCTTGAGCTCGGACGGGCCGCGGAAGTGGGCGAGGACGATGTCGCCGGGGCGCAGCCCGCCCCCTTCCGCGTAGCGCATGTCGTTGATCTGCATCGTCGCCTCCCACAGCACGACCGCGCGCACCCCGCAGCCGCCCGCCGCGGCGAGGGTCTGGTCGTTGTAGTTGCCGTACGGGGGCCGGAAGAGGACGGGGCGGCTGCCGAACCGCTTCTCCAGGATGTCCTGCTGCCCGCAGATCTCCTTGCGCTGCGCCTCGGCGGAGAGGGTGCGCAGGTTGGGGTGGGTGAGGGTGTGGTTCTGCACGGTGTTGCCCGGGGCGGGGCCCGCAGCACGGAGCTGGTCGAAGTAGCCGTAGCCGGTGCCGGAGCGCGCGATGCTGTCCGTCAGGAACATCGTGAACGGCAGCTTCAGGTCCTCGGCCATCTTCACGAACTCCGGGTCCTTCTCGGCCCCGTCGTCGAAGGTGAGGAAGACGACCTTGTCGGTGGTCCGGACCCGCCGGACGATCGGCGGGCGGCCGCCCGGCTCGACCGTCGCGGTCAGCCGGGTGGACGGCGGCGCGGGCGGGGGCGCGAGGGGCCCGTCGAGGCCCCAGCGGCGGTAGGCGGCGGCGTCGGGCGCGGGGGCGGACGCGGTGCTGCTCGCCGGGGAGGGGGCGGCGGGGGCGGTCTTCGCGGGTCCGGAGGAGTGGTTCGAGCAACCGGACAGCGTGCCCGTGAGAAGCAGGGTGGCGACACAGGCGAGGGCGGCCCGGAGGCCGGAAACAGGCGAGCTCACTCGAACGATTCTTGTCCGCACGTTCGAGACATTCCCCCTCGGGGGGTGAGCGGACGCGGAAGGGCGGCAGCTCCCCCGATCGGGGTGCTGCCGCCCTGTGCGTGGCTGCCTGCTCTTAGTAGGCGGAGTTGACGCTGTCCATGGAGCCGTACTTGTCGGCGGCGTAGTTGCAGGAGGCGACGATGTTGGCGACCGGGTCGTAGATGTCCCAGGAGGTGCCCTCGACGTGGTACGCCTTGAAGGTCGGGTCGATGATCTGCAGCAGGCCCTTCGAGGGGATGCCGTTCTGGGCGTTGACGTCCCAGTTGTTGACCGCCTGCGGGTTGCCGGTCGACTCGCGCATGACATTGCGCTTGATGCCCTCGTAGGAGCCGGGGATGCCCTTGGCCTTCATGATGTCCAGCGCCTGGGTGATCCAGCCGTCCAGATTGTCACCGTAGGCCTTGGGAGCCGCAGCAGCGGCCTGGGTCTTGGCCGGGGCGCGCTCGGCGGAGCGGCTCACGGTGTCCTGGGCGGAGCGCTCGGCGCCGGCCTTGGCGGCGGCCGCAGCGGCCTTGGCCTGGGCGGCGGCGGTGTCGGTCTGCTTGCTCAGCTCGTCCTGCTGGGTCTCGCCGAAGGCCCGGGCGTTCTGCGCGACCGTCTTGACGGCCGGGGCGGCGCTGGCGGTGCCGGCACCGACGGCGGCCAGGGCGACGGCGGCGACGCCGGTCGCCGCGACAACGGCAGCGGAGAACTTGTGGGCCTTGGGCAGAGCGGTATAGCCGGAGATGGTGGAGCGCATGAGCGAGAAGATCCCTTTCAGTCGCGAAGTCGCAGTGGCCGTCATTGGCGCGAAAGAAGCGCCGCGTCTCGATCGACGGCGCCCTGCGACCCGACCAGTGTTAGCGGCGGGAAAACTCGCTGGCAAAGGTGTGACCTACTACCCCACCGGGCGGAAAGGGGCACCCCCAAAGCAGGCAGAATGCCCGAATTAACCCCATCGGAGCCCACTACCCGCCCTCGTATGTGACCTGCACCCTATGGGTGGCCTCACAAACCGGGACCCCCGCGGTCACGCTCAGGTGGACAACAGTGACCGCCTTTGCGGCCGTCGACGAGAATGGCACCGTGCCTGCACCGAACGCCTTCGCCTCCCTCCTCACCGACGAGGGTCAGCGCCTCCTCGACGAGCTGCGCCACTACGACCCCTCCCAGGAGCTCGCGACAGCGACCCGGCTGCGGCGGGAGCATCCCGCCGAGCTGGTGTCCGCCGCGCTCGGGCAGGCGCGGCTGCGGCAGCGGGCGGTCGCGAAGTTCGGTACCGAGGACGCGTACCGCATGTACTTCACCCCCCACGGCGTCGAGCAGGCGACCCGTACCTCGGTCGCCGCGTACCGGGCCCGCCGCTTCGCGGCGCTCGGGGTGCGCCGGGTGGCCGACCTCTGCTGTGGCATCGGGGGCGACGCGATCGCGCTCGCGCGGGCGGGCGTCTCGGTGCTCGCCGTCGACCGCGACCCGCTGACCTGCGAGGTCGCCCGGGCGAACGCGGCGGCGCTGGGGCTGTCCGAGCTGATCGAGGTGCGCTGCGCGGACGTGACCGAGGTCGACGCCTCCGCGTACGACGCGGTCTTCGTCGACCCGGCACGGCGCGGCGGCCGTGGCCGGATCTTCGACCCCGAGGCCTATTCGCCGCCGCTGTCCTGGGCGGTCGGTGCCGCCCGCAAGGCCCCGTTCGCAGCGCTCAAGATCGCGCCGGGGGTTCCGCACGAGGCGGTCCCCGAGGAGGCGGAGGCGGAGTGGATCTCGGACGGCGGTGACGTGAAGGAGGCCGTCCTGTGGTTCGGCACGGACCCGGGCGTCCGGCGGGCGACGCTCCTGCCGGAGGGCGCGTCGCTGACGGGCCGCGGTCTCCCGGACCCGGCGGTCCGCCCGGTGGGGCGGTATCTGTACGAGCCGGACGGCGCGGTGATCCGGGCGCACCTGGTCGCGGAGGTCGCGGAGGAGCTGGGCGGCGGGCTCGTCGACGAGACGATCGCGTACGTGACGGCCGACGAGCTGCGCGCGACGCCGTATGCGGCGGCGTACGAGATCACGGACGTGCTCCCCTTCAACCTCAAGAAGCTGAAGGCGATCGTGCGCGAGCGCGCGATCGGCGTGGCCGTGATCAAGAAGCGGGGGTCGGCGGTGGAGCCGGAGGAGCTTCGCAGGAAGCTCAAGCTCGACGGGCCGAACTCCTGTGTCGTCGTTCTGACGCGGGTCGCCGGGGCGCCGACGATGCTGCTGGGGCAGCCAGTTCGCGCGTAGGCGCTCTGGTGCGGGTCGTTCTTGGCCGGTCGCGCCCACGCGGCGGAGCCGCTGGGGGTACCTCCTGGGGGCACCCCCAGCGGTAGCTGGGGGAGGTAGCTGGGGGAGTAACAGCCCCGCGCCCCTTGCGGGGCGTCAGTCCAGGTCCGTCAGATCTTCCGCGTAGAGCGTCGTCAGCGGCTGCGGGCCCACGTACTGCTGGCAGTTGCACCGGCCCGGCTCGTAACCGACCGGCTTCTTGTCCGCGTCCCACGCGACGGCCACCTCGACCGACTCATGGCACTTGCCCTGCTTGTCGTGCTTGGCGAGGTGGTGTCCGCAACCGCACACCGGGGCGGGCGGTTTGGCCGCCGCCTCCAGTGCCGCGCGCTCCTCGCGCTGGGCCTCGCGCTGCGCCTCCAGCTCCGCGAGCTTGCGCTCGTGGCGCATCTTGAGGCCGCCGCGAACGGGTTCGGTGACCTTGGCGACGATGCCCGCGGCCGGGCCGGCGAAGATGAACGCCCACCAGAACCATTCCACTGCGGATCGCCGCCTTCCCCGTGTCCCCCGATTGCCCGGGCACCAGGATAAGCCGTCAGGAATACAGGTTGTCCTTGCTCAACTCATGGAAGTGGTCGTGGTCGTGGTCGTGGTCGCGACCGTGCCCATGGTCGTGGTCGTGTCCCGGCACGTGCGGCTCCGTCACCGGCAGCGAGGAGTCCGCCGAGAGGTCCCACGACGAAGCCGCCCGGCCCCGCGCCACCATCTCCGCGCCCAGCGCCGCGACCATGGCGCCGTTGTCCGTGCACAGCTTCGGGCGCGGGATGCGCAGGGTGATGCCCGCGTCCTCGCAGCGGCGCTGCGCCATCGCGCGCAGGCGGGAGTTGGAGGCGACGCCGCCGCCGATCATGAGGTGGTCGACGCCCTCGTCCTTGCAGGCGCGGACGGCCTTGCGGGTCAGGACGTCGACGACCGCCTCCTGGAAGGACGCCGCCACGTCCGCGACGGGGACGTCCTCGCCCGCGGCGCGCTTGGCCTCGATCCAGCGGGCCACCGCCGTCTTGAGGCCCGAGAAGGAGAAGTCGTAGGCGGGGTCGCGCGGGCCGGTCAGGCCGCGCGGGAAGCGGATCGCCTCCGGGTCGCCCTCGCGCGCGTAGCGGTCGATGACCGGGCCGCCCGGGAAGCCGAGGTGGAGGACGCGGGCGATCTTGTCGAAGGCCTCGCCCGCCGCGTCGTCGATGGTGGAGCCCAGCGGGCGGACGTCGGAGGTGATGTCGGGGGCCAGCAGCAGCGAGGAGTGGCCGCCGCTCACCAGCAGGGCCATCGTCGGCTCCGGCAGGGCGCCGTGCTCAAGCTGGTCCACGCAGATGTGGGAGGCCAGGTGGTTCACGCCGTACAGGGGCTTGCCGAGCGCGTAGGCGTACGCCTTCGCCGCCGAGACGCCCACGAGCAGCGCGCCCGCGAGGCCGGGGCCCGCCGTCACCGCGATGCCGTCGAGGTCCTTCGCGCTGACCCCGGCATCCTTCAGGGCGCGCTGGATCGTCGGGACCATCGCCTCCAGGTGCGCCCGGCTGGCGACCTCGGGGACGACACCGCCGAAGCGGGCGTGCTCGTCGACGCTGGAGGCGACCGCGTCCGCGAGGAGCGTGTGCCCGCGGACGATGCCGACGCCGGTCTCGTCGCACGAGGTCTCGATGCCGAGGACGAGGGGTTCGTCAGCCTTGCGAGCCATGGGTCATTCCTTGCACTGCGGTAGAAGGGTCGGAGAGGCGCATGACGAGGGCGTCGACGTTGCCCGGCTGGTAGTAGCCGCGGCGGACGCCGACCGGCTCGAAGCCGAAGCGCTCGTAGAGGCGCTGGGCCCGGGTGTTGTCGACGCGCACCTCGAGCAGCACCTCGCGGCACTCGAAGGAGGTCGCGGTGGTCAGCAGCTCGGTGAGCAGCCGCGCGCCGAGGCCGGTACCCCAGAAGTCGTAGGCGACCGCGATGGTCTGGACGTCGCCGGTGCCGTCGACGGCGGCGAGCCCGGCGTAGCCGACGACGCGGGGCTTCTCCTCGCGGGTCTCGGCGACCACGTAGCGGCGGTTGGCGTTCGGCCCGCGCGCGTGGGCCAGTTCGGACCAGAACAGGCCCTTGGACCAGGCGTCGTGCGGGAAGAGCTCGCGCTCCAGGTCGAGCACCGGGCCGATGTCCCACCAGCGCATCTCCCGGATGCGGACGGGCACTTCGGCCGGGTCGGGCACGGGTGTCGCCGTCACTTCGGGGTGACCACCTTGTAGTTGGCCGGTACCTGGGCGTCGGGACGGCGCAGGTACAGCGGCTGGTCCGGCAGGAACTCCCCGCCCGTGCGCAGCTTCTCGGCCGCGAGCGCCGCCAGGGCGGCCGCGGACTGGTGCTGCGGCAGGTCGGCCCGGACGTCCGTGAAGGCGTCGGCGTACAGGACGGCGCCCGCGCCGACGGCCGTCAGGCCGGCCAGCTTCTCGGTGAGGTCGGCGGGACGGTCCACGGCGGGCTCGGTCAGGCGGGTGCGCGGGTCCGCGTAGCGGGCCCAGTAGACCTCCTTGCGGCGGGCGTCCGTCGCGACGACGAACTCGCCGGTCAGGCCCGCCTGCCCGGCCGCGTACGCGATGCCGTCGAGCGAGCACAGGCCGTGGACGGGGACGGAGAGCGCGGCGCCGAAGGTGGCCGCCGTGACGATGCCGACGCGCAGGCCGGTGTACGGGCCGGGGCCGACGCCGACGACGATGTCCGTCACGTCCGCCAGCGTGCGGCCGGCCTCGGAGAGCACTCGGTCGACGGCGGGAAGCAGCAGCTCACCGTGCCTGCGGGCGTCCACCTGACCCGACTCGGCGACGACGGAGTCGCCGTCGTGGAGGGCTACGGTGACGGCGGGGGTGGCGGTATCAAGAGCGAGCAGCAGCACACCGACAAGCGTACGGCGCCGGGTGGGGCGGCCGGTGCCCGGCCGGGAACCGGGCGGGTGTGCGCACCGGGGCTGCCGGGGGCGCGGCGGGGGCACGTCCAGGTGCTACGGTCGGGCCGTACGCAGGGCGGCGCGTTTGCGCGCGTGCGTGTATCCGCAGCGTATTCGCAGACGAAGGGGTGCTCAGCGTGGCACGCAGCAGCTCGGGGGTCATCGTGGCCGCGCTCACCGCGGCGGCGCTGGCCGGGGTCGGCTTTCTCGCTTACCAGGCCGAGGCCGCGCCCGACAAGCCCGCCCGTCACCACGCCGCCGCGGGCAAGGACAAGCAGTCCCAGCAGCAGGGCGGCAAGCCGGCCGCGGGCCCGCAGGACGGCCGGCAGCAGGCGGCGAACGCGGTTCCGGCGGCCTCGGGCACCGGGCTGCGGGTGGTCTACGCGCTCGCGCAGAAGCGGGTGTGGCTGGTGGGGGCGGACGGCAAGGCCTCGCGGACCTTCGACGTCGCGCCGAGCGCGGTGAGCCCGCAGCCGGGGACGTACACGGTGACGTCGCGCTCCGCGAACATCACCGGGTCGGACGGGATCCCGGTGGAGCACGTGGTGCGGTTCAACGCGGTGAACGGGGTGGTCTTCGGCTTCAGCGCCGCCGTCGACGGGTCCTCACCGAACCCGAACTCCGGGAAGCGGACGGGCGCCATCCGCGAGAAGCCGGCCGATGGGCGGGCCATGTGGGAGTTCGCCGTCAGTGGGACCAAGGTCGTCGTCGTTCCGTAGCTCTGCGGCTGCGGGTCGGCTGTGGCTGGTCGCGCAGTTCCCCGCGCCCCTGACGGGGCGCCCCCTTCTACGCCGCCTCGCGATCCGGCTGGTCCTCGGCCGGCTCCGCGTCGTCCTCTTCCCTCGGCGGAGTCGACACCGCATCGGCCGCCGCGCACGCCGCGAGCAGATCGCGCATCGAAGGCGTCCGCTCCTCGGAGCGGCTCGCAGGCTCGTGGGCCGACATGTGCGCCTCCAGGGATGCCATGGGCGAAGTTAGGTAGACCTAACCGAGTCTCTGCAGTCCATGTGACCACGCCCGGAGGCACCCGCGCAACATTTTGCCGACGGCTTGTCGGAATGTTGTCGGAATACGCGCCTCAGCACGTCAGCCCAGCGGCGCCAGGTCCGCGTCCGCCCAGCGGGCGCCCACGCCCGTCACCGTCACGGTGCGGATGTCGTCCGCCTCGTCGATCGCGAGGCCGTCCGCCCCGACGGCCCGCTCGATGACGACCCGCAGCCGGTCGTCCGACAGGTCCTCGACCTTGCCGTCGCCCCACTCCACGACGATCACCGACTCCGGCAGGGACACGTCGAGGTCGAGGTCCTCCATCTCGTCCAGCCCGCCGGAGAGGCGGTAGGCGTCGACGTGGACGAGCGCCGGGCCGCCCCGCAGCGACGGGTGGACCCGGGCGATCACGAACGTCGGCGAGGTGACGGCACCGCGCACGCCGAGGCCTTCGCCCAGGCCGCGGGTCAGCGTCGTCTTGCCGGCGCCGAGCTCGCCGGAGAGCAGCACGAGGTCGCCGGGGCGCAGCAGGCCCGCGAGCCGGCGGCCCAACTCCCGCATGTCGTCGGCGGACTTGACGGTGAGCTGCGCTGCGGCGCCGGGGCGGCCGGTGGTGTCGTGCGGGGCGTTCATGCAGACCGATGTTACGGGGCCGGGGCGGTGCGCGGCGCCGGGGCGCCCACGGCCCCCGCCTCGGCCAGCAGCTCCGCGAGGTGGTCGTCGACGAGCCCGGGGTGCTCCATCATCACCATGTGCCCGGCCCCGGGAACCAGCACCAGCTCGGCGTCCGGCAGGGCCTCGGCGATGACCTCGCTGTGGGTGTGCGGGATGACCATGTCCTTGTCGCCGGCGAGGACCAGCACCGGCAGGTGGTCGAAGGCGGACAGCGCCGCGAGCTTGTCGTGCCCGGCGAAGACCGCGTAGAACTCGGCGACCACGTCCACCGGCGTCGCCTCGATCAGCCGTTCGGCGAACCGTGCCACCGCGGGGTCGACGTCCCGCGCGCCGAACGAGTAGCGCTTGATGACACCGCCGACGATCTCGCTGGTGGCCCGGCGGCCCTTCTCGACCAGCTCGGTCTGGGTCGTCATCAGCTTGAAGGCGCCCGGCAGGATCCGCCGCGCCACGCTCCACCCGGCGGCCGGGAGCCCGTACGTCACCTCGGACATCCGCCCCGAGGACGTGCCGACGAAGGCCGCGCCGACGACGCGCTCCGCGATGAGGCCGGGATGGTGCGCGGCGAGCGCCATGGTCGTCATGCCGCCCATCGAGTGCCCCACGAGCACCAGCGGCCCCTCGGGGGCGGCGGCGTCGATGACGGCCTTCAGGTCGTGGCCCAGGAGGTCGACGGAGAGGGGGGTGCCGCGCCCGCGCTCGGAGCGGCCGTGGCTGCGCTGGTCCCAGAAGACCATGCGGACCTTGCCGCGCAGGGCGGCGCGCTGGAAGTGCCAGGAGTCCTGGCTCAGGCAGTAGCCGTGGCTGAAGACGACCGTGACGGGCGGCGCGGCGGTGGCCGGCCGGCGGCCGAAGCGACGCCCGGGGCGCTCCGTCTCCGGCTCCGCGACCTCGTCGACCTCGTAGTACAGCTCGGTGCCGTCCGCGGCGACGGCCGTCCCGGGCGTGCCGCGCAGCGTCCCGTACGGGCCCGACGAGTCCAGGGCGAGGCGCGCCTTGCGGCGCATGCCGCGCCCGACCGTCAGCCGCTCCACGGCGACCCCGACCGCGGCTCCGGCCGCCACGACCCCGACCGCGGCCCCGGCGAGTCCCGCCCCGCGCCGCCAGGCGGCGCCCGCCGCCGTGCCCGTGCCCGTACTGTCGCCCTCGCTCATCCTGTGCCCCCCGTGTCGTGGTCACGTCCCGTGTCACCACGTGGTGTGCGCGCAGTGCTGCCGGTACTTGCAGTGTCACCGACATAGACGCGGGGCACACGCACCGAGATGCGGGTGACCACTTCGTAGGCGATGGTTCCGGTCGCTCTTGCCCAGTCCTCGGCGGTGGGCTCGCCGTGGTCGCCGGGGCCGAAGAGGACGGCCTCGTCGCCCGGCTCCGCGCCGTCGCCGCCGAGGTCCACGACGAACTGGTCCATCGCGACCCGGCCCGCGACCGTGCGCCACTTGCCGCCGATCAGTACGGGTCCGGTGCCGGAGGCGGCGCGCGGGATGCCGTCCGCGTAGCCGACGGGGACGAGCGCCAGGGTCGTCTCGCCCGGGGTCGTGTACTGGTGCCCGTACGAGACGCCGTGGCCGCCGGGCACCCGCTTGACCGAGGCCAGGGAGGCCGTCAGCGTCATCACGGGCCGCAGGCCGAGCGACTCCGGGGTGCCGAGCTCGGGGCTCGGCGATATGCCGTACATCGCGACGCCGGTGCGTACGAGGTCGAAGTGGGTCTCGGGGAGGGTGAGGGTGGCCGGGGAGTTGGCGATGTGCCGCACCTCGGGGCGCAGGCCCTGGCGCTCCGCGTAGCCGACGGCGTCCTGGAAGACGGCCAGCTGGGCACGGATGGAGGGGTGCCCGGGCTCGTCGGCGCAGGCGAAGTGGGACCAGATGCCGGTGACCCGGACCAGGCCCGCCTCCTCCGCCGCGCGGGCGGCGGCCACGAGCTGCTCCCAGTCGCCGGGCTGGCAGCCGTTGCGGCCCAGGCCGGTGTCGATCTTCAGCTGGACGCGGGCGGGGCGGCCGCAGGCCCGGACGGCCGCGGTGACCTCGTCCAGCGCCCACAGGCCGCTGACGGAGACGTCGATGTCCGCCTCGACGGCCTCCCGCCACGGGTCGCCCGGCGTCCACAGCCAGCACATCAGCCGGCCGGTGTCCCCGGCGGCACGCAGCGCGAGCGCCTCCTGCGGCAGGGCCGTGCCGACCCACTCGGCGCCGGCCTCCCGGGCGGCGCGGGCGCACGGCAGCGCGCCGTGCCCGTACGCATCCGCCTTGACCACGGCCATCAGCTGCGCGCCACGGGCGCGGGCCTTCAGGGTGCGTACGTTGGCCCGCAGGGCGGCCAGGTCGACCACGGCTCGGACGCGCATCGGTGTCTCACTCATCCCCGTCAGTGTCTCAGGCCACGCGGCAGGCGGGGGGCGACGGGTGTCGCGGCCGTGACCCCTGGGGGAGGCTGGCCCCATGAGGACTGGCTACAGCGTGGAGACCGTACGGGCCGCCGAGCGCGCGCTCATGGCCCGGCTGCCCGAGGGCGCCCTGATGCAGCGGGCGGCGGCCGGACTGGCCGCGGCCTGCGCGGACCTGCTGGGGAAGGTGTACGGGGCCCGGGTGGCGCTGCTGGCCGGCAGCGGGGACAACGGGGGCGATGCGCTCTACGCGGGCGCCCGGCTCGCGCGCCGGGGCGCGGGGGTCACGGCGGTGCTCCTCGCGCCGGAGCGGGCGCACGAGGGCGGCCTGGCGGCCCTGCGGGCGGCCGGGGGCCGGGCGGTGACCGCTGCGGCCGGCGCAGCCGTGCTCCGCCGGGCCGACCTCGTCATCGACGGAATCGTCGGCATCGGGGGCCGCGGCGGCCTGCGGCCGGAGGCGGAGGCCCTGGTCGGGGAGGCGGAGGGGGCGCTCGTGGTGGCCGTCGACCTGCCGAGCGGCGTGGACGCGGACACCGGCGAGGTGCGGGGGGCCGCGGTGCGGGCGGATGCGACGGTGACCTTCGGCGCCTACAAGCCGGGCCTGCTCATCGACCCGGCGCGGGAGTGCGCGGGGGCGCTGCGTCTGGTCGACATCGGCCTCGGGCCGTTCCTGGCAGGCCCCCCGGACGTGGAGGCCCTCCACCACGCGGATGTGGCCGGATTGCTCCCCTTCCCCGAGCCGGAGAGTGACAAATACCGCCGCGGTGTGGTCGGCATCGTCGCGGGCTCGGCCCGCTACCCCGGCGCCGCCGTCCTGGCCGTGGCCGGCGCCCTCCAGGGCGGTGCGGGCGCGGTGCGCTACGCCGGCCCCGCGGTGGACGCGGTGATCGCCCGCTTCCCCGAGACCCTGGTGACGGCCGGCCCGCCGTCGAAGGCGGGCCGGGTCCAGGCGTGGGTGGTGGGCCCGGGCCTGGGCGACGGCGCGGAGGCCCGCCGGGCCCTGGAGGACGTCCTCGCCCAGGACGTCCCGGTCCTCGTCGACGCGGACGGCCTGCGCCTGCTGGACGCCGGGGCGGTACGGGCCCGGACCGCCGCGACGGTCCTGACCCCGCACGCCGGGGAGGCCGCGGCCCTGCTGGGCCTGTCCCGCGAGGAGGTGGAGGCCGGGCGTCTGGCGGCGGTGCGCGGCCTGGCGGAACACTTCGGGGTGACGGCCCTCCTGAAGGGCTCGACGACCCTGATCGCCTCCGGCGCGGACACCCCGGTGCGGGTGAACCCCACGGGGACGCCGTGGCTGGCGACCGCGGGGAGCGGGGACGTCCTCTCGGGCCTCACGGGCTCCCTGCTGGCGGCGGGCCTGCCGGGGCGGGACGCGGCATCCGTGGGGGCGTACCTGCACGGGCTGGCGGCACGGGACCTGGGGGCGGCGCCGATCACGTCGATGGCCGTGGCGGAGGGGCTGCGGGGGGTGTGGCGGGACGTGGCGCGGGGCTGAAACGCGGGGCCTGGCACTCTTCCGGGTGAAGGCCCGGGCGAAAACCGGTTATGGGCTGGAGAGCCAAAGGGTTCAGACGCGCCAGCCGCGCAGGCGACCTGCCACCTCGAAGATGTCGGCCTTTCGTCCTTGGACTTCACGCACAAGTTCGACCAGTGCGCCGTACGGCGGGTCAACTCCCTCACCGGACTGGTGCATGTAGGCAACGGCGACCTGGCAGGCGTAGAGGGAGTTCCGGTGCGGCAGGGGTTCGAGGCGCACCAAGGTATGCAGAAGCGCCGCGGCGCGCCAAGCGGCATCGGGGTCGGCGGCATCGGGGTGGGGAATGCGCGTCTTGTGGCGGGCGACTGCGGCCACGAGCGCCGAATAGTCGGCGACCGAGACGTCTTCCGGGACCACTTGCTCCTGGACATCCAGGAGCCAGGACACGTCGATGTAGAGGACCATGGCCATCAGGCGGCTTCGGCTCCCTGTCGGCCCTGCCCCGGAGGGATTTCGTCGGGGAATGCCTCGTCGAACTCGGCGCGGTGTTCCAGCCCCCAGTCCACGGCGTGGCGGACGAACTGGCGCCTCTGGTACTCGCGCACGGACAGGTCATGGATGTACTGCTTCAGCGACTTGCCTTCCGCCGCAGCAGCAGCGCGTACGGCCTCGAGCTCGTCATCGGTGAAGGTCACGTTCAAGGACGGCATAGCCGCGATGGTACCTATCCGGTACCTGTATCGCAGGGCATTCATGAAACCGGGGCCACAGGCCTGGAGCGGGCGGCACCGCCAACGGCCGCCCGCCCGCGCCCGCCCCCTCACTTCTCCGCGATCACCACAGCGGAAGCGACCCCCGCGTCATGGCTCAGCGACACATGCCACGACGTCACACCCAGCGCCTCCGCCCGTGCCGCCACCGTCCCCGTGACCACCAGGCGTGGCTGGCCGCTGTTCTCCGTGACGACCTCCGCGTCCGTCCACAGCAGGCCCCCCGGGGCGCCCAGTGCCTTCGCCAGGGCCTCCTTGGCCGCGAAGCGGACCGCGAGCGAGGCGGTGCCGCGGCGCTGGCCGCTCGGCAGGTAGAGCTCGCGCTCCACGAACAGGCGCTCCGCCATGCCGGGGGTGCGCTCCAGCGCGGCGCCGAAACGTTCGATCTCGGCGACGTCGATACCGACTCCGACGATCATTCGACCGTCACCGACTTCGCCAGGTTGCGCGGCTGGTCCACCTCGTTGCCCCGCGCCGTCGCGAGCTCGCAGGCGAAGACCTGGAGCGGGACGGTCGCGACGAGCGGCTGCAGCAGCACCGGGGTCACCGGGATCTCGATCAGGTGGTCCGCGTACGGCCACACCGCCTCGTCGCCCCGCTCCGCGATCACGATGGTGCGGGCGCCGCGGGCCCGGATCTCCTGGATATTGGAGACGATCTTGTCGTGCAGGACGGACCGGCCGCGCGGCGACGGCACCACGACCACCACTGGCAGGTCCTCCTCGATCAGCGCGATCGGGCCGTGCTTCAGCTCGCCCGCCGCGAAGCCCTCGGCGTGCATGTACGCCAGCTCCTTCAGTTTCAGCGCGCCCTCCAGGGCGACCGGGTATCCGACGTGCCGGCCCAGGAACAGCACGGTCCCCTTGTCCGCCAGCGAGCGGGCCAGTTCGCGCACCGGCTCCATCGTCTCCAGGACCTCGTCCACGTGCGTGGCGATGTCCGACAACTCCCGTACGACGGACCGGACTTCGTCGCCCCACTTGGTGCCGCGCACCTGCCCCAGGTACAGCGCCACCAGGTAGCAGGCCACCAGCTGCGTCAGGAACGCCTTCGTCGAGGCGACCGCCACCTCCGGGCCGGCGTGCGTGTACAGCACGGCATCCGATTCGCGCGGAATCGTCGAGCCGTTCGTGTTGCAGATCGCCAGGACCTTCGCGCCCTGCTCGCGCGCGTGCCGCAGCGCCATCAGCGTGTCCATCGTCTCGCCGGACTGGGAGATGGCGATCACCAGCGTCCGCGGGCCGAGGATCGGGTCGCGGTAGCGGAACTCGCTCGCCAGCTCCGTCTCGCACGGGATGCGCGTCCAGTGCTCGATCGCGTACTTGGCGATCAGCCCGGCGTGGTACGCCGTGCCGCACGCCACGATCACGACCTTGTCGACCTCCCGCAGCACCGGGCCCGGGATCCGCACCTCGTCCAGCGACAGCGTCCCGGCAGCGTCGATGCGGCCCAGCAGCGTGTCCGCGACGGCCTTCGGCTGCTCGGCGATCTCCTTGAGCATGAAGTAGTCGTAGCCGCCCTTCTCGGCGGCCGAGGCGTCCCAGTCGACGTGGTACGGGCGGACTTCCGCTTCCTTGCCCTCGAAGGTGGTGACGGTGACCGTCACGTCCGCGAGCTCCCGGCGGAGCTCGACCACCTGGTCCTGGCCGAGCTCGACCGCCTCCCGGGTGTGGGCGATGAAGGCCGCGACGTCCGAGGCCAGGAAGGCCTCGCCGTCCCCCACGCCCACCACCAGCGGGGAGTTGCGGCGGGCGCCGACCACCACGTCCGGGTCGTCCGCGTGCACCGCGACCAGCGTGAACGCGCCCTCCAGGCGACGGCACACCTGCCGCATGGCCTCGGCGAGGTCGCCGCAGGAGGAGAAGACCTCCGAGAGCAGATGGGAGACGACCTCGGTGTCCGTCTCCGAGGTCAGTACGTGACCGCGCTCGGCCAGCTCGGCGCGCAGCGCGGCGAAGTTCTCGATGATGCCGTTGTGGACGACCGCGACGCGGCCCGGATTGTCCAGATGAGGGTGGGCATTGGCATCGTTGGGCGCGCCGTGCGTGGCCCACCGCGTGTGGCCGATGCCGGTGTGCCCGGACGGCAGGGGGCGGGCGGCGAGCTCCTTCTCCAGATTGGCGAGCTTGCCGGCCTTCTTCGCGGCCGCGAGCCCGCCGTCGGCAGGCACCGCCACACCGGCCGAGTCATAGCCGCGGTACTCCAGCCGCCGCAGCCCGGCGAGGACGACGTCGAGGGCGCACTGCCCTCCCACATACCCAACGATTCCGCACATGGAGTGCAGCGTACGGCTCCCGCCTCAACGTCCGCGCTCGATCCGGTAGATGGCCTCCTGCACCAGATCCAGGTACTCGACCTCCTCGCAGCGCGGCTTGCTGCCCAGGACGTACCGGTCCAGGCAGTCGCCCAGCTCCTGCCCCAGATCCTCCTCCGGCAGCTCGGCGCCGAGCTCCCCGCGCACCCGGTCGGCGAAGGCCTCCCGGGCCGCGTCGCCGCTGCGGCAGGCGGCGGAACCGGAGCCGGAGCGGCGGAACGCGCGCCGGACCGAGTAGCGCAGGTGGCGGTGTACGAGACGGAGAACGAACACGGGAGCCTCGCGCGGGGTGCGGACCGGACCGGACAACGGAAAGGCTGGACAGACGGCACAGCAAGGCTGGAACGTATTCCTGACCCGTGAGTAAGTACAGGCTCCCGGCCGAACTTCACCCACCGGCACCACACGCGCCCCTCGGTGTCGCCCGCGCCACACACCCCCGAGGTGATCACCGCCCGTGGCCCCCGCAGAATGGGGGCCGTGCCGACCACCACAGAGCAGCCGCAACCCCCGCACCAGCGACGGCGTGCCGACTCCTCGCCCTTCGTCGACCTCACCCGGGCCGAGTGGAGCGCCCTGCGCGAGAACACGCCGCTGCCGCTCACGGCCGCCGAGGTCGAGGCGCTGCAGGGGCTCGGCGACGTCATCGACCTCGACGAGGTCCGCGACATCTACCTGCCGCTCTCCCGGCTGCTCAACCTCTACGTGGGCGCCACCGGACAGCTGCGCGGCGCGCTCAACACCTTCCTCGGCGAGAAGGGGGCCCAGCGCGGCACGCCCTTCGTGATCGGCGTCGCCGGCAGCGTGGCCGTCGGCAAGTCGACCACGGCCCGGCTGCTGCGCGCCCTCCTCGCGCGCTGGCCCGAGCACCCGCGCGTGGAGCGCGTCACCACGGACGGCTTCCTGCTGCCCAACGCGGAGCTGCAGGCACGCGGCCTGATGTCGCGGAAGGGCTTCCCCGAGTCCTACGACCGGCGGGCGCTGACGCGGTTCGTCGCGGACGTGAAGGCCGGCAAGGAGGAGGTCTCGGCGCCGGTCTACTCGCACCTGACCTACGACATCGTGCCGGGCGAGCGGCTGACCGTGCACCGCCCCGACATCCTGATCGTCGAGGGCCTCAACGTCCTCCAGCCGGCCCAGCCCGGCAAGGACGGCCGCACCCGGGTCGGGCTCGCCGACTTCTTCGACTTCAGCGTGTACGTGGACGCGCGGGCCGAGGACATCGAGCAGTGGTACTACCACCGCTTCCGGAAGCTGCGGGCCACGGCGTTCCAGGACCCGGACTCGTACTTCCGGCGCTACACGGAGGTGTCGGAGGAGGAGGCGCTCGACTACGCGCGCCGGAACTGGCGGACCATCAACAAGCCCAACCTCCTGGAGAACGTCGCCCCGACACGGGGCCGTTCGAACCTGATCCTGCGCAAGGGTCCGGACCACAAGGTGCAGCGGCTGTCGCTGCGCAAGCTGTAGAAACGGCAGGGGCCCCGGTGAAACCGGGGCCCCAACTCTGCTAGCCCAGCGCGGACTTCACCACGTCGGCCAACCGCTGCGCAATCGTGCGCGCCTGCTCGATGTCGGCAGCCTCGACCATCACCCGCACCAGCGGCTCGGTCCCCGAGGACCGCAGCAACACCCGCCCGGTGGAACCGAGTTCACGCTCCGCCGTCTTCACGGCCTCCGCCAGCTCCTCCGAGGTGGCGACCCGCGACTTGTCGACGTCGCGCACGTTGACGAGCACCTGCGGCAGCCGCTCCATCACGCCCGCCAGCTCCGCGAGCGAGCGGCCCGTCGCGGCGACGCGGGCCGCCAGCATCAGGCCGGTCAGCGTGCCGTCGCCGGTCGTCGCGTGGTCCAGGACGATGACGTGGCCGGACTGCTCGCCGCCGAGGGCGAAGCCGTTCGCCTTCATCTCCTCCAGGACGTAGCGGTCGCCGACCGCGGTCTGGACGAGGTCGACGCCCTCGCGCTCCATGGCCAGCTTGAAGCCCAGGTTCGACATCACGGTCGCCACGATCGTGTTCTTGCGCAGCGACCCGGCGTCGCGCATGGCGAGACCCAGCACGGCCAGGATCTGGTCGCCGTCGACCTCGTCGCCCTTGGCGTCCACGGCCAGGCAGCGGTCGGCGTCGCCGTCGTGCGCCACGCCCAGGTCGGCGCCGTGCTCGACGACGGCGGCGCGCAGCTTGCCCAGGTGCGTGGAGCCGCACTCGTGGTTGATGTTGAGGCCGTCCGGCTCGGTGCCGATGGTGACGACCTCGGCACCGGCCCGCGCGAAGGCCTCGGGCGAGACCCGGGCCGCCGCGCCGTGGGCGCCGTCGATGACGACCTTGAGGCCGTCGAGGCGGTTGGGGAGGACGCCGATCAGGTGGGCGACGTAGTTGTCGAAGCCCTGGTCGTACTCGCGGACCCGGCCGACACCGGCGCCGGTGGGCCGGTCCCAGGGCTCGCCGGAGGCGTGGGCCCGGTAGGTCTGCTCGATACGGTCCTCGAGCTCGTCGGCGAGCTTGTGGCCGCCGCGGGCGAAGAACTTGATGCCGTTGTCGGGCATCGCGTTGTGGCTGGCGGAGAGCATCACGCCGAGGTCGGCGCCGAGCGCCCCGGTGAGGTAGGCGACCGCGGGCGTGGGCAGCACGCCCACCCGCAGGACGTCCACGCCCGCACTGGCCAGTCCTGCCACCACGGCGGCCTCCAGGAACTCCCCGGACGCGCGCGGATCACGGCCGACCACCGCCACCGGGCGATGGCCCTCGAAGGAACCCGCCTCGGCGAGCACATGCGCCGCTGCGACCGACAGGCCGAGCGCGAGCTCTGCCGTCAGATCGGCGTTGGCGACACCGCGCACACCATCCGTACCGAAGAGTCGTCCCACTGGTGTCCTCCGAAAAACACTGGAGTGCGGGGTCCGCGCACGGACCCCCGAACGTGAAGGTGTCGAGCCCGGGGCCAGGGCGTTTCCTCCAGGTATACGCCCCGGGCCGCCAATGGCCGAACGCCCCGGCGGCACATTTCGTGCCGCCGGGGCGTTCGGGCAGTGCAGTGAAGCCGCGATTTAGCGCTTGCTGTACTGCGGAGCCTTGCGGGCCTTCTTCAGACCGGCCTTCTTGCGCTCGACCGCACGGTCGTCGCGCTTCAGGAAGCCGGCCTTCTTCAGCGCGCCGCGGTTGTTGTCCACGTCGGCCTCGTTGAGGGCGCGGGCCACACCGAGGCGCAGGGCGCCGGCCTGGCCGGACACGCCGCCACCCGCGATGCGGGCGATGACGTCGTAGCGGTCGTCGAGCTCGAGCACCTTGAAGGGCTCGTTGACTTCCTGCTGGTGCACCTTGTTGGGGAAGTAGTCCTCAAGGGTGCGGCCGTTGATCTTCCACTTGCCGGTGCCCGGAACGATCCGGACGCGGGCGATGGCGTTCTTGCGACGGCCCAGGCCGGCGGCCGGCTGCGGCTCGCCGAAGCGGGAGGCGAGGGACTCGGAGGTGTACTCCGACTCGACGACCTCGGTCTCCGTGGTGTACTCCTCGACGCCCTCGAGCGGCATCTCGGCGGTGGTCTCAGCCACTGATTCTCCTCAGACTTTCTGGTTCGGCGGTGGCCGGGACTCAGCCCTGCTTGACCTGGGTGATCTCGAACGGAACGGGCTGCTGGGCGGCGTGCGGGTGCTGGTCGCCCGAGTAGACCTTCAGCTTCGAGAGCATCTGACGGCCGAGGGAGTTCTTCGGCAGCATGCCCTTGACGGCCTTCTCGACAGCCTTCTCGGGGTTCTTGGCGAGCAGCTCGTCGTAACGGACGGAGCGCAGACCACCCGGGAAGCCAGAGTGGCGGTAGGCCATCTTCTGGGTCTTCTTGTTGCCGGACAGGTGCACCTTGTCGGCGTTGATGATGACAACGAAGTCACCCATGTCCATGTGCGGGGCATACACAGGCTTGTGCTTGCCACGCAGCAGGGAGGCAGCCGTGGAGGCGAGACGGCCCAGGACGACGTCCTGCGCGTCAATGATGTGCCACTGGCGCGTCACATCGCCGGGCTTGGGGCTGAACGTACGCACGGTCGTAGCCTTTTCTCAGTTGAGTTTGGGTCCTGACACGGTCCGTACAGAAAGATCACACGGCTACGGCCGCACCACGGGGACGCAACCCGCGTGCAGGCCACCGGCAACCAGCCCGACGGACAAGCGTAAGGGCCCCTCGCGTGAGAACGACCAAGCCAATACGCATAACGAACCCACAGAGTACCCGGCGCCGCCCGGCAGGGTCAAAACGCGGCGGGGCACCTTATCGCTTGCGCGCCACCCGGGCCTCGTCCCACACCGGCTCCGAGACCTCCCGCAGGCGCCCGTCCGCTCCGAAAAGCAGGAACCGGTCGAAGGAACGGGCGAACCAGCGGTCGTGCGTGACCGCGAGGACCGTGCCCTCGTAGGCATCCAGGCCCTCCTGGAGGGCCTCGGCGCTCTCCAGGTCCAGGTTGTCCGTCGGCTCGTCCAGCAGCAGGGCCGTGGTGCCGGACAGCTCCAGCAGGAGGATCTGGAAGCGTGCCTGCTGGCCGCCCGACAGCCGCTCGAAGCGCTGGTCTCCCTGGCCCTCCAGCTCGTATCGGCGCAGCGCCGACATCGCGCCCCCGCGGTCCTTGGCGTGCTCCGTCCACAGGATGTCGACGAGCGTGCGGCCCTGCAGCTCGGGGCGGGCGTGGGTCTGGGCGAAGTGGCCGGGGACGACCCGGGCGCCCAGCTTCCACGCGCCGGTGTGGGCCACGGGGTTCTCGGAATCCCCGGCGAGCAGGCGGAGGAAGTGCGACTTGCCCGAGCCGTTCGAGCCCAGTACCGCCACCCGCTCGCCGTAGAAGACCTCCAGGTCGAACGGCTGCATCAGCCCCGTGAGCTCCAGCTTCTCGCAGGTCAGCGCGCGTACGCCGGTACGGCCGCCGCGCAGCCGCATCCGGATGTCCTGCTCGCGCGGCGGCTCCGGCGGCGGACCCGCCTCCTCGAACTTCCGCAGCCGGGTCTGGGCCGCCGCGTAGCGCGAGGCCATCTCGTGGCTGACGGATGCCGCCTCGCGCAGGCTGATCACCAGCTTCTTCAGCTGGGCGTGCTTCTCGTCCCAGCGGCGGCGCAGCTCCTCGAAGCGGGCGAAGCGCTCCTTGCGCGCCTGGTGGTAGGTGCCGAAGCCGCCGCCGTGCACCCAGACGTCGCTGCCGGCCGGACCCGGCTCGACGCTGATGATCTTCTCGGCGGCGCGGGAGAGCAGCTCGCGGTCGTGGGACACGAAGAGCACCGTCTTCCGCGTCTCCCGCACCCGCTCCTCCAGCCAGCGCTTGCCGGGGACGTCCAGATAGTTGTCCGGCTCGTCCAGCAGCAGCACCTCTTCCGGACCGCGCAGCAGCGCCTCCAGCACCAGCCGCTTCTGCTCGCCGCCGGAGAGGGTGCGCACCTGGCGCCACTGGGCCTTCTCGTACGGGACGCCGAGGGCGGCCGTGGTGCACATGTCCCACAGGGTCTCGGCCTCGTAGCCGCGGGCCTCCGCCCAGTCGGCCAGGGCCTGCGCATAGGCGAGCTGCGCCGCCTCGTCGTCGACTGTCATCATCGCGTGCTCGGCCTCGTCCACGGCCTGCGCCGCCTCGCGGATGCGCGGCGGCGCCACGGAGACCAGCAGGTCCCGCACGGTGCGCTCGTCCCGCACGGACCCGACGAACTGCGGCATCACGCCCAGCCCGCCGCTCACCGTGACCGTGCCGCCGTGCGGCTGCAGTTCCCCGGAGATCAGCCTCAGCAGGGTCGTCTTGCCGGCGCCGTTGGCCCCGACCAGGGCGACCGCGGCGCCCTCCCCGACCCGGAAGGAGACGTCGCCGAGCAGCGCTCTGCCGTCCGGAAGGTAGTACTCGAGGTGCGCCGTCTCCACATGTCCCATGCGCCGTATTCTCCCGGCCGACCGGGGCACGACCAACCGGATTACGATGCGGGACATGAGTTTTGGGCAGGGGGGGCCGTACGGGCCCACGGGCGACTCCGGACCGACGCCTCCGCAGTGGGGACCCCCGCCCATGCCCCCGCACCAGCCGCCGCCCCCGGCCACCACGCCCGACTGGGCGCAGCTCGCCGACGACACCGCCGCACGCGGCCGGCGCCGCAAGCTGCTGCTCGTCGGCGGCGGCGTGCTCGGCGCGGGTGCCGTGGCCGCCATCGTGGCCACCGCCGTGGTCATGACGGGCAAGAGCGACCCGAGCGACAAGGCCGACACCGCGGGCGGCAGGCTGCCCAGTGCGCCCGCCTCCGCCGAGCCGACCTTCGCCCCGGTCGCGCCGCCGTCGCCGCCGGACCCGCGGGAGTTCATATCCGGCGCGGACAAGGACAAGGCGCCGATCACCACCCAGAGCTTCTTCCCGCAGGCCGAGCCGGTGATGAGCCCCGGAGCCGCCTACAGGCGCATCGCCACCGACACCGCCGCCGACTGCACCAACGCCGCCGAGGGCGGCCTGGGCCAGGTCCTCAAGGACAACGGCTGCCGCCAGGTGCTGCGGGCCACCTACCTGCGCGACGGCGTCGCCGTGACGGTCGGGGTGGCCGTCTTCGACACGAAGGCCGCCGCCGACAAGGCCAAGGACCAGTCCACGGGCAACGTCACCCCGCTGCCCGGGGACGACGGCACGGCCTTCTGCCGCGGCACCACGTGCCGCAGCTCTGCGAACGCGGAAGGGCGGTACGCGTACTTCACCGTCGCGGGCCGCACGGACGGCACCGCGGTCACCGCCGACGACACCAAGGCCCTGGCCGCGGGCCGCGACGCAGGCGGCTACGTCTTCCGCCGCATCCTCGCGCGGGGCAGCGAACAGGCCGCGGCGTCGGTGCGGTCGAAGACGCCCGGGCACTGATCCTTGCAACGTGACCCAAGCCACAATGTAGGCTGCCCGGGCAACCCAAATCCCTCTCAACGGTCTTAACCGACGGTGGGGAGACCTCGACACCCGGGCCAGGGGGAAGGACGGACGCAGCGCCGACAGCGCGCCGCGGACACACCGCCATGAAGATCTCTTTCCTTTTGCAGAACGCCTACGGCATCGGCGGCACCATCCGCTCGACGTTCAACGTCGCGAGCGCTCTCGCTGAGCGCCACGACGTGGAGATCGTGTCGGTCATCAGAAGCGGAAAGACGCCGAGGCTGCCCCTCCACCCCAGGGTCAGACTGGTCAACCTCATCGACCAGCGCCCCGACGAGGGCGCCGACCGCGACCACGAACTGCTCGCGCAGGAGAGCACGTACATCCCCGCGGTCGAGGCCAAGGGCGCGCACTTCAGCGCCCTCACCGACCAGCGCGTCGCCGAACACCTGGCCCGCACCGACGCCGACGTCGTCATCGCCACCCGCCCCGGCCTGGTGATGTACCTCGCCGAGTTCGGCACCGACCGCTACCTGCGCATCGGCCAGGAGCACCGGATCTACGGCACCCACGAGCCGGCCATCCGCGCCTACCAGGACGCCTCCATCCCACACCTGGACGCGCACACCACCGTCTCCGAGGCCGACGCGGCCACCCACCGGGAGCAGTTCCCCGACGCCAGGACGAAGATCGTCTGCCTGCCCAACGGCGTACCGGCCTCCGAGGTCGAACAGGCCGACCCCGACGCCAGGCTCGTCGTCGCCGCCGGCCGGCTCATCCCCGTCAAGCGCTACGACCTGCTCGTCAAGGCCTGGGTCACCGTCGCCGCCGCGCACCCCGACTGGAAGCTGCGCCTCTACGGCCGCGGCCCCGAACAGGCCAGGCTGCGCGCGCAGATCGACCGCCTCGGGCTCAACGAGTCGGTCACGCTCATGGGCGCCCACTCCCCCATCGAGACCGAGTGGGCCAAGGGCTCCATCGCCGCCGTGACCTCCCGCGAGGAGTCCTTCGGCATGACGATCGTGGAGGCCATGCACTGCGGCGTCCCCGTCGTCGCCACCGACTGCCCGCACGGGCCCGGCGAGATCATCACCCACGGCGAGGACGGCCTCCTCGTCCCCGTCGGCGACAGCGACGCCATCGCCAAGGGCCTGCTCGAACTGATCGAGGACGACGGCCTCCGCCGCCGCATGGGCGAGGCCGCCCGCGCCTCCGCCCAGCGCTACTCCCCCGAACGCATTGCCGACGCCTACCTCGACCTCATCGAGAGCCTCCGCGGCGAGCGCGCCGCGACGTCCGGGGCCGGCAGCACGTCCGTGCCGCTGGGCAGGCTGCTGCGCCGCGCCCTCGGCAAGCTCGTCCGGCGACCCGTTGGCAAGGGGGCCAAGCAGGCGAAGCAGCCGGTGAAGAAGGTCCTCAAGGACATCGTCGTCCGCAAGGCGCTGCGCCCCGTGGCCTCCTGCCGCGTCGACGCCGACGGCAACATCCTGGTGTCCGTCGACGGCAGCGGCGTCTCCGGCGACAAGCTCACCCTCACCGTCACCCGCCGCCGCGAGGGCAAGCCCATCGGCGTGCCGCTCACCCCGCCGGCCGGCGACAAGGGCGACCCCTGGACGGCCGTCCTGGACCGGCGCAAGCTCCGCCTGGGCGAAGGACGTTGGGATCTGCACGTCGTGCGCGAGGACGACCGAGCCCGCCGCCGCGTGGTCTCCCACCTCGCCGAGGGCAAGGGCCTGCTCACCGTGGAGCCGCTGCCGGACGCCCCGTTCACCTGGTGGGTGCCCTACCCGACCGTCGACGGCTACCTCGCGCTGCGCGCCTGGCACCGCCCGGCCCACGCCGAGGCGCGCAGCATCCGCACCGGCGAGGACGCGTTCACGGTCGAAGGCACCCTGCACGGCGCCGAGTTCACCGACGACGGCAAGCCCGTCCTCGTCGGCACCCCGCGCACCGAAACCGCGGCCGAGGTCTCGGTGGACGTCGAGATCACCGGCACGACGGCGTTCCGGGTCACCGTCCCGTACGAGCGGCTGAAGGCGGCCCGCGGCGGCGACGAAAGCACGACCTGGGACCTGGCCCTGGTGCCGGCCCCCGGGGCCGAGCCGGTCAAGCTGGGCCGGCTCGTCGGGGACATCGTCGACCGCAACAAGACCGACATCTACCCGACGATCGCGGGCGTCCACCCGTACTTCACGATGTCGAGCGACTTGGCCGTCACGCTTCCGTGACGGCCTGAGCAGCCCGCGCCCGCGCCCCGTAAGGGGCGCGGGGCTGCTACTCCCCCAGCTACCTCCCCCAGCTACCGCTGGGGGTGCCCCCAGGAGGTACCC